>CALMHV010000409.1 GCA_937863905.1 uncultured Bacillota bacterium | reverse complement strand
CCCCGGGGCTCGGCCGTCCCCGGGTCAGGCCAGCGCTCGATGCCTGGAGATGTTGAGGAGGAGCCCGACCCCGGCCAGGGTCGGCACCAGGGATGACCCCCCGAAGCTCACCAGGGGCAGGGGCACTCCGGTGATGGGCAGCACGCCGCAGACCACGGCGATGTTGAGCATGGCCTGCAGCACGATCATCGTCGTGATACCCGCGGCCAGGAGCGAAGAGAAGCTGTCCGGAGCCCGGGCCGCCGTGTTGTAGCCGCGCCAGGCCAGAAGGACGAACAGGCCGATGACGAAGACCGCCCCCACAAAGCCGATCTCCTCGCCCAGGATGGCGAAGATGAAGTCCGTGTGCTCGGCCGGAAGGTAGAAGAACTTCTGGCGGCTATTGCCCAGGCCCAAGCCGAAGAGCCCGCCCGAGCCGAGAGCGTAGAGGGCTTGGATGATGTGAAAGCCGCTGCCTTGCGGGTCGGCGAAGGGGTTGATGTACGCATCCCAGCGGCTGCGACGGTACTCCTGGCCGACAACGGCGTAGGCGCCGCCAAGCAGGGCAACCACGCCGAGCAGGGCCAGGTGCCCCAGCCTGGCCCCGGCGGCGAAGAGCATGAGGACCACCGTCCCGGCCACGGCCGCCGCCGTCCCGAGGTCCGGTTGTTGGAGGATGAGCAGGAAGACGACACCGACAAGGATGACGTAGGGCAGGATGCCTCGCGTGAAGCTCTTCACGCGCTCGGGCACTCGCGACAGAGCCCAGGCCACGTAGACAACGATGGCCAGTTTCATGAGTTCGGAGGGCTGGAACCGAAGCGGACCGATGACGAGCCACCGCCTGGCCCCGCCGGCGACCTGCCCGATGCCGGGGATGAGAACAGCGATGATGCTCACCAGGGTCAGAAGGAAGAAGACCCGGGCGTACTTGCGGATGACCTGGTAGTCGAGCCGCATCGTCCAGGCCATGACGCCGAGGCCGATGATGCTCCACAGGGCCTGGCGCTTGAGGTAGTAGAAGGAGTCGTTCAGGGTCTCCAGGGCCCGGACCGAACTCGAACTCCCGACCATCAGAAGACCGATGGAAAGGAGAGTGAGGACACAACCGAGGATGGCCCAATCCGGCTGTCGCCGCGTCATCGCCGCATCAGCCCCCACAGGCCCGCGGCGGCCAAGACGAGGTTCACGAGCCAAAAGACGGTCGTGACCTTCGTCTCAGACCAGCCGGAGACCTCGAAGTGGTGATGCAGGGGGGCCATCCGGAAGAAGCGCTTCCGGGTCAGACGGAAGTAGGCGACCTGGATGATGACCGACAGGGCCTCGGCCGCGTAGAGCCCTCCGATGACGACGAGCCACAGTTCCGTGCGCGTGAGCACGGCCAGGGCCGCCAAGGCCCCGCCCAAGGCCAGGGAACCCGTGTCGCCCATCCAGACGCGCGCCGGGTGGTAGTTGTGGACCAGGAACCCCAGGCACCCTCCGGCCAGCGCGAAGGCGAAAATGCCCATGCTGGCTACTCCCGCCGCCCAGGCGACCAGACCATAGGCGGACGCGGTCGCCAGCATCATGCCTGCCGCCAGCCCGTCGACACCATCGGTCAGGTTCACGCCGTTGGTCGAACCCAGCACAAGGACTATGATGAAGGGGATATAAAAAGCCCCGAGGTCGACGGAGACCCGGGTGAAAGGTATGGTCACGGCCGTCCCCAGACCGAGGAGGGAACTGGCTCCCCACCCCAGGAGCACGGCCAGAGCGACCTGGACCACGAGTTTGTAACGGGCGCGAAGGCCCAGGGGCCGGCGCAGGGCGACCTTGAGGAAATCGTCGGCCAGGCCGAGAAGGCCGAACCCGACCATCATGGCCAGGGTGAGCCAGATGTACGGGCTGGTCCCGGCCAAGATGAGGGTGACGATGACGATGATGGGCACGAAAATGAGCCCGCCCATGGTCGGCGTCCCCGTCTTGGCCAGGTGACTCGCTGGCCCGTCGGTCCTGACCGTCTGACCGAGGCGCAGGTGGACCAGGAGCGGCACGGCCGCCACGCCCACCAGGGCCGTGGCCACGAAACTCGCCGCAAGAGCCCAGAAGGATACTACCTCCACCGCGCTCACTCCTCCGCCGCCTTATCCTCCGCCGCCCTACCCTCCGCCGCCTTATCCTCCGCCGCCCTACCCTCCGCCCGGTCCCGCAGACCGGACACGAGGCGGTCGGCGATCTCCTCGAACTTCATCCCCCGCGAGGCCTTGACCAGGACGGTGTCGCCGGGACGGACGGCGCGGAGCGCGGCCTCCGCCGCTTCGGGGTTCCCCGCCCCGGGTTGTCCGGAGAAGTGCCGGACCCGGTCTTCCCCGAGCCCGCCCTGCCGGGCCGCCTCGGACAGGACCGCCGAGAGCGGTCCCACCGCGATGAGGTGATCGATGCCGGCCCGCGCCAGCGCCCGTCCCAGGTCGCGGTGAGCGGCCTCGCTCAGACCCCCGAGTTCCAGCATGTCACCAAGCACCGCCACGGCCCGCCCGCCCCGGCGCGCCCGCCAGGCAACCAGGAGTTCGACCGAGGCGGCCATGGAAGCCGGACCGGCGTTGTAGGCGTCGTTGACCACCGTCACCCCGCCCACCGCGGTGACCTCCTGTCGCAGGCCCGAGAGGCGTGGCCGAGCCAGCCCGGAGCGGATGGCTTCCGGGTTCACCCCGTGGAGCAGGGCGACGGCCACGGCGGCCAAGGCATTGAGGACGCTGTGCTTGCCGGCCAAAGGCACCGTGAACGGGCCGAGTTCGGTCCCGAAGGCCGTCACCAGAAAGCGCGCGCCAGCTTCGGAAGCCGGGTCGAGCCCGGCGGCGGACACGTCGGCCGGCCGGTCCAAGCCGTAGGTCACGACCCGCGCCAGGCGTCCCCGGTGCCGGGGGGCCATCGCCGAGACGATGGGGTCGTCGGCGTTCAGCACGGCCGACCCGTCCGGCGGAAGGGCCCACAGGAGTTCCTCCTTGGCCGTCGCGATGGCCTGGAGCGAGCCGAGCCACTCGATGTGCGCCGGACCCACGTTGGTGATGACCCCGCTGGACGGGCGGGCCAGCGCCGCGAGCCGGGCGACCTCGCCGGGTCCGCGCATGCTCATCTCCAAGCAGACGATTTCGTGCTCGGGCCCAAGTTCGAAGAGACTGAGGGGCAGCCCGATGTCGGTGTTGAGGTTCCCCCGGTTGGCGAGGACCCGCAGCGCGCTCCCGAGGGCCGAGGCGATGAGGTCTTTGGTGGTCGTCTTCCCGACGCTCCCGGTGACCCCGATGACCGGGATCGCGTAGCGGTCGCGGTGGTGGCGGGCGAGCTGCCCGAGGGCCTCCCGCACGTCCGGGACCTCCAGGAGCTGCCGTCCGGACGGCACGGGGCAGCCCGGATCGCGAGCGACCAGCGCGGCGAGAGCCCCGGCCTCCAGAGCCCGGCCCACGAAGGAGTGGCCGTCCACCCGCTCGCCCGGCAGAGCGCAGAAAAGGTCTCCCGGCCGCACCTGCCGCGAGTCGACTTCCACCCCGGTGATGACGGCGGTCGGCGCCAGGCCGCCCGCCGCCGGGCGAGCTCCCGTCCACGCGGCGATCTCGCCCAGCGTGAACAGCGGGCGGGACGGGCCAACCCTGACCCGGTCGTCACCGCTCAGCGGAATCGCCCCCCGTCCCGGAGGGCCGGCGGTCCGGACGCCCCAGCTTGACTCGGATGGCTTCCCCGAGGACCTCCCGGTCGTCGAAGTGGATAGTGCGGTCGGCGAAGATCTGATAGGTCTCATGGCCCTTGCCGGTGACGAGCACGAGGTCTCCCGGGCCGGCGGTCTGGACGGCCAGGGCGATGGCCTTGGCGCGGTCGGGCTCGGCCACGTAGCCGGTTCCTTCCTTGCGTCCGGCTCGCTCCAGGCCGGGCCTGATGTCGTCGATGATGGCCTCCGGTCTCTCGCTCCGAGGGTTGTCCGAAGTCACGACACAAAGATCCGAGAGATTGGCCACCTTCTCCCCCATGAGCGGCCGTTTGGTGCGGTCGCGGTCTCCGCCGCAGCCGAAGACAGTGATGACCCGTCTCGGCCGTAGGGCCCTGGCCGCTCGCAGGACGTTCTCGAGCCCATCGGGCGTGTGGGCGTAGTCAACAACGACCGTGAAGTCTTGACCGGCGTCGACCCTCTCGAAGCGGCCCGCCGCCCCCCGGAGCGAGGACAGCGAGGCCACGACCGCCCGTGGGGACACTCCTTCCACGAGGGCGACCGCCACGGCGGCGAGGGCGTTGGCCACGTTGTGGCGCCCGGTGAGGGAAAGCTCCGCCCGCTCCTGGAACCCGGCCATCCCCGGAGCCGCACCGCCAAGGGCCTCCCTGGCCGTCAGGGTGAAACCCGTGCGACGGGGCTCAAAGCTGAGGTCTGTCGCCCGGAGGTCGGCGTCCTCGGAGGTGAGGCCGTAGGTGGTGACCGGGGCGGCGGTCAGGCCGGCCAGGCGCCGGCCGTAGGGGTCGTCCGCGTTCAGGATGGCGGCTTTCCGCCCGGCCTTGGCCTCGGCCCCCCGGGAACGGCCGAGACTCTCGAAGAGCGCGGCCTTGGCCCGGAAGTACTCCTCCATCGTGCCGTGGAAGTCCAGGTGGTCTTGGGTCAGGTTGGTGAAGACAGCCAGGTCGAACTCGAAGCCGACCGTGCGCTCCAAAGACAGGGCGTGGGAGCCGACCTCCAGGCTGAGACAAGCGTCGCCCGCCCGGACCATGTCGGCCGCCAGACTCTGGAGGTCGAAAGCCTCGGGCGTGGTCCTCACGGCCGGCAGGCTCTTCCCCCCGACGATGGAGTGGACGGTCCCGATGAGGCCGCAGGGCCTCCCCTGGGCGACAAGAATCTCCCGCACCAGATGGGTCGTTGTCGTCTTGCCGTTCGTCCCGGTGACGCCGATGACCCGAAGCCGCGACGAAGGCTGCCCGAAGAAGGCCGCGGCCGCCAGGCCCATGGCGTGACGGACGGAAGCCACCGCCACGATGACCGCGGCGCCGGAACCGGGCGTGGCGCCTCCGGACGCGGTCGCGGCGCCTCCGGACGCGGTCGCGGCCCCGGCCACCGCTCGGACCCGCTCCAGCCCGGCTTGACCCTCGACCACGACGACCCGCGCTCCCCGGGCCAGGGCCTCGGCCGCGAAGTCGTGCCCGTCGTGGACGAAGCCGCGGACGCAGAAGAAGGCGTCCCCGGGCTCGACGGCCCGGGAGTCGTATCTAACCCCGGTGACCTCGGCCCGCAGGTCGCCTATGACGGCCATGACGTCGGTGCCGCGGAACAAATCCCTGGCTTGGATTGGCCCCATCCCCTATAGCCTGCGCGTCCTGCTGGTAGGACATGCCACAACGGCGACCGCCGGTCGCGCCCTCCGGCCGGTCAATCCGGCCGGCTAGTCCCTGGGTGGTTCGAAGGCGACGACGACCGGGCTGCCGGCCGCCACAGACGAGCCGGGGGCCGGGTTTTGGGCCGCCGCGAGACCCGTTCCCTGGATCACGATGCGCAGTCCGGCCTTCTCCAGGAGCATCGCCGCGTCGGTCATGCTCCGGCCGCGGACGTCGGGCACGATGACCAGACCCTGGGCCGGCCCACCCGGGCCAGCCTCGAGCAGCACCAGCGTCCCCGGGGCGACCTTGGCGTCCGGCCCCGGAGTCTGGCGAGCAACCACGCCCGAGACATCACCTGTCGCCTCGGCGCGCAGTCCGGCGGACTGCAGGATGGCCAGAGCCTCGCCTACCGTCCGCCCGACGACACTCGGGACCGTCAATTCGGCGGACCCGGGGGTGTCCCTCCCGCCCTGCCCGGCTGGACCCTCGCCAGCCTTGTAGACCAGCGGGATCTCCAGATAGCGGTAGATGTCGCGCATGAGCCGGCCGAAGGGCGGGGCGGCCACCTGGCTGCCGAAATACTCGCCGACCGGTTCGTCGACCACGACCAGGATCAGGACCTCGGGGGCGTCGGCCGGTCCGAACCCGCAGAACGACGAGATGAAGGCGTCCGAGGAAACGACCCCGCCGACCGTCTTCTGCGAGGTGCCGGTCTTGCCGGCCAGCCGGTATCCGGGCATGTAGGCGACCTTGCCCGTCCCCGTGGCCACGACGGCCTCCATCGCCACACTGACCTCCCGCGAGGTCTCCGCCGAAATGACCTGCTGGCCGACCGGCCACTCGATCGGCACAACCTGGCCGTCGGCCCCGCGAAACTCCTTGCCCACGTGCGGAGTGACCAGGTGACCGCCGTTGCAGATGGCGGCCATGGCCCGCATCAACTCCAGGGGTGTAACGGTGAGGGTCTGGCCGAAGGACATGACGGCCAGGTCCACCGAGTGACAGTCCTTCTCGGGCAGGATGAGGCTCACGGCCTCGCCCGGGAGGTCGACGCCGGAGACAGAGTCGAGCCCGAAGGAGTGCCAGTACTTGTAGAAGGCCGTCGAACCCAGCCGCAGGCCGATGTTGACAAAGCCGACGTTACAGGAGAACTCCACGACTCCGGTGAGACTGAGGGAACCGTGTCCGTCGCTCTTGTGACAGTGGAGGCGCCGGTCGTCGACAACGACGCTACCGGAGCAGTAGAAGTTGTCGCTCCAGGAGACCACGCCTTCCTCCACGGCCGCCGCCGCGGTCACGGGCTTGAAGGTGGAGCCGGGGTGGTAGGTGTCGCTCACGGCGAAGTTCCGCCAGTTCGCCTCGGGAGAGTCGGCGAACCGGTTCGGGTCGAACCCCGGGCGGCAGCCCAAGCCGAGAATCTCCCCGTTCCTCGGGTCCATGACGACGATGGTCGCGTGCTTGGGTTTGTTCGCGAGCATTATCGCATCGAGTTCCCGCTCGACCAGGCTCTGGATGACCTCGTCGATGGTCAGGACCAGGCTCTGGCCGTCCACGGGGGCGATGTACCTGTGCATGGCCTGCGGTATCTGGCGGCCGATAGCGTCGTACTCGATGATGATGGAGCCGGGGGTGCCGCGGAGTTGGTCGTCGTAGCTGTACTCGACGCCGGCCAGCCCCTGGCTGTCGATACCCGCGAACCCCAGGACGTGCGCGGCGACCGAGCCCTTGGGGTAGACGCGGCGGCTCTCCGGGGTGAAGTTGATCCCCGGGAGGTCGAGCACCTTAAGAGCCTGCGAGACCTCATCGGGAATCTTGCGCTTGAGCCAGACGAAGGCCGAATTCTGCGCCAGCCGCTCCGCGACCCAATCGTAGTCGAGCCCGAGGACCTCGGCCACCTTGCGGGCCGTAGCCGGGGCATCCTTGACCTCGGAGGGCACGGCGAAAATGGAGTCGACGTTCACGCTCACGGCCAGTTCGCGGCCCAGACGGTCGTAGATGACGCCTCGTCGGGCCTCGACGGGCACCTCGTGGGTGCGGACGTTGAAGGCTTGTTCGCGGAGATACGGACCCCTGACGAATTGCAGGTAGGCAAGTCGACCCGCGATGCCGAGGGCGATCAAGCAGAAGCAGCCGAGCAGCAGGTAAGCCCGTTTACGCAGGACGATTCCAGGCTGTGTCAAGCCAGATCCCCGCCTTACCGCCAGTCGCTGGCCTCGGCCTGCGCGGCGCCGGTGAGCCACCGATAGAACCGTTCCCAGAGCGTACCCAGAGGTCCCCGACGGGTCTCGGACTCGACCGCGACCGCATCGCCGGACTCCCCGGCCGCCCCGTCCGGCGTAAGGCGAATGACCCGGGCCAGAGCCTGGGGAACGGCCTCGGCTGCGCCGTCCTGCCCCACCTCCCGGGCGCTGATCCGGACGTACTCAGGCCGGACCAGGCCCAGCCGCCCCGTGGCCTCCCGTTCGATCCGGGCCACGGACTGGTAGCCCGACAACTCGAAAGAAAGTCTCTCGTTCTCGCCCTGCAGGGTGGCGATAGCGGTCTTGAGTTCGTCGACTCGGTATCCCAGGAGGTCCCCGGTGCCGCTCGCCCAGACCAGGAGCCCGGCCAGGGCGAACGCCGCGACCAGGCAGACAAGGTAGGAGCGGATGCCGGCCTGTGAGACGTCCTCTCTCTCCCTGGGGAGAGCCGCCGGCGGGCCTCCGGCCACCCGAAGACCCATGGCCACCTGGGCGCCTCCCGCTCCAGAGGCCGACCCCGCTCGGACGCCCACGAAGCCGAAGCCCGCCGGAGGCCGGGCGCCGACCGCTGCGGCACCCGTGGCGCCCGTCCGGGAACTGACGGGCCGGAGCACCAGGGGCCGCCAGGCGGGCGCCCGCGCCGAAGACGGACGCGACCTGTCCCACCGGCCCCGGCGCCCCGGAGCCGGACG
>CALMHV010000408.1 GCA_937863905.1 uncultured Bacillota bacterium | reverse complement strand
CGGCGTAGCTTCCGATCCGGGGAAGCTCGCCGCCCGGCGGCTCCAGGCGGGCCTCCTCGGCCCCCGTCCAGTCGCGGAAAGAGATGGCGCGGATGGCCCCGACCCACAGGTTCCCGGGAATGGGGCTGGCCTCCACTTTGAGGGCCTCGACGACCACAATCTGGCCGTCGGGCGTCTCGCCCCCGAGGGCCGCCCACTCGGCCGGCGAAGTGATGTCCGCGGTCGTGCCGGCCCGGAAGTCGACGGCACGGGCCGCCAGCTTGCCCGGCTCGGCCGAGGTCTCCCAGACGGCGGCCCAGCCGTCCGGCGCGAAATGGACGCCCTCCCCGCCCTCGCCGCCGTCGTCGGCATCGGTGGCCAGCAAGGTCACGGTCCCGGTGGCGAGGTCGACCTTCCGCACGTAGCCGCTGCGGTGATAGATGAGGGTCGAGCCGTCGCTCGTAAGGCGGGCGAAGGCGTAGGGTGGGTCGAGCGGGATGAAGCAGACATCGGAAGGCGGGCCGCCTGAGACCGGCACGGACCGGACCCACCAACCCACCGCGGCCTGGCCCGGCCCGCCCTGCCCGGTGGCCTTCTGACCCTCCTCACAAAAGAGGACCCGGGTGCCGTCTCCGGACCAGCCGAGGAGACGCGCCTGCCGCGACAGGCCCTCACCGACGCAACTCCCCGTGCCGGAGTTCGTGTCGATGACCCAGAGTTCCCCGTGCGTGAAGTTCTCTCCGAGAAGGGCAAACCGCGTCCCGCCGGGGTCCCAGGCGTGCGCCCACGGGTCGAGCCACGAGAACGGCCCGCAGGTCAGGCGGCCGTCCGGTCCGGCGACCACAGCCAGAGGTGAGCCCGGGGCCGTGCCACCCTGCTCCTGGTAGGGCACCCCCGTTCGCGTGTAGCCGACGACCCGCCACCCCTCGCCGCCTTCCGCTCCAGGCCGGACATAGACAAGCGTGTACTCCTCGAGGAAGTCGTAGCGGACCGGCGCGGACCCCGCCGTCTCCTTGGCCTCGACCGTGAAGACAGCCCTGACCGTCGCCTCCAACTCGGGGGCTGTCCGGGCCTCGTTTGAGCCGGAGGACACCAGGCTGAACCGCGGCTTGCTGACGGAGACCACCGTCTTGCCGGTGTTGCGCCACAGGATGAGGTCCCAGGGA
>CALMHV010000407.1 GCA_937863905.1 uncultured Bacillota bacterium | reverse complement strand
CCAGGCGCCGGCCGGCACTGGGTCGTGGATCTGGACGCCGGAGGCCCGAAGCGGCAGGCCGTGGCCGGTATCGCCAACATGCGGCCGGGGGACATCGTCGCCTACGCCCCGCCGGGGGCCCTGCTCCCGGGCGGGTGGAAGATGAGGGTCGCCAACGTCCGCGGCGTCACCTCCGAGGGCATGCTCCTCTCGCTCTCCGAACTCGCCCTGGGGGAGAAACCCCGTGAGGGCGAGGGTATCCTCATCCTCGCGGCGGACCTCGCCCCCGGCGCCGACCTTTGCGCCGCGCTGGGGCTTCCGGAGAGCGTCCTCGAACTCGACCTCACGCCCAACTACGCGGCTTTCTGCCAGAGCCTGGCGGGCGTGGCCCGCGAGGTCGCGGCCCTGACCGGGGCCGGACCGGACGGCGTCAGATACCCCGACCCCCTGGCCCGGTTCGGGCCGGCGGCCCCGGGCCGCGGCGGTGGCCGGTCCGTGTCGTCCGCCGCGGAGCTGGCGAAGGTGAGCATCGCCGACCCGGACCTTTGCCCGCGCTACCTCGCCCGGGTCGTCCGGGGGGTGACCCTGGGGGCCTCGCCGTGGCTGGTCCAACTCCGTCTTCTGGCCGCCGGCATGAGACCCATCAACAACATCGTCGACGCCACCAACTACGTGATGCTCGAGTCCGGCCAGCCGCTCCACGCCTTCGACCTCGAGCGCGTGTCCGGCCGCCACATCATCGTCCGCCGGGCCAAAGAAGGGGAGAGCATCGTCACCCTCGACGGCGTCTCGCGGACCCTGACCGTCGCCGACCTGGTCATCGCCGACGAATCCGGCCCGGTGGCCGTGGCCGGCGTGATGGGGGGTCAGGACAGCGAGGTGCGGGCCGGCACCGGCGATGTCTTGCTCGAGTCGGCTTCCTTCGACCCGATGTCGGTCCGGCGGACAGCGACCCGTCTCGCCTTGCCCTCCGAGGCCGCCGGGCGTTTCGACAAGGGAACCGACCCCGCGGTCGTGGACCCCGCTTCGGCCCGCGCCGCGGCGCTCATCGCCGAGTTCGCCGGCGGGACCGTGGCTCCGGGGTCCGCGGACGCCAACCCGCGCCCCTACGCCCCGCGTGAGCTGACCCTGCGGAGCCCCCGGGTCGCCGCCCTGCTCGGCGTGGACCTGGGTCGGAGTGAAGTCAGCGATTGCCTGCGGCTCCTTGGCTTTGGCGTGCGCCAGGCCGCCTGGCAGCCGGAGGAGACCGGGGCCGACCGCCCCGATCTCGTCGTGACCATCCCCTCGTGGCGGCCGGACGTCTCCGAAGAGGCCGACCTTGTCGAGGAGGTCGCGCGCCTCTACGGGTATGACAAGATACCGGCCAGCCTGCCGCGCGGAGCGACCACGGTCGGGGTCCGCCCCATCCGGCGGCGCCTGGAGGACCGCGCTCGCGGTGTCGGGGTGAGCCTGGGCTTTGCCGAGATTCTCCGCTTCTCGATGGTCGACCCCGAACGGGACGCTCTGTTCAGCCCGGTCTCTGACCCGGCCGTGCGTCCGCTCCTTCTGGCCAACCCCCTGGCGGCCGGTCAGACGGCCATGCGGCGAGGCCTCCTGGGCGGCCTGGTCGAGTCTCTGGTCTACAACCGGAGCCGTGGGGAGACCGACCTCCGGCTGTTTGAGGTGGGCCGGGTGTACTGGCCGCCCCCGGGAGAGCTCGGCCCGGGGAATCTCCCGCTGGAGAAGACGTATCTGGCCGCGGTGTCGACCGGCGCCGGCCCGGATGTCTCGTGGCAGTCGCCGGGGAAGAAGCCCGACTTCTACGCCGCCAAGGGCCTGGCCGAGACGGTCCTCCGCGACCTGGGCGTGGACGGCTGGTCCGTCCGCCCGAGCCACGACCGCCGCTTCCACCCTGGACGTCAGGCGGCTCTTGTCTCGGCCGCCCAGGCAGGGCCGGACCAGAACCCTGTCGAACTGGCAGTATTTGGTGAGCTACACCCGGGCCTCCTCTCCGCGGTCGACATCGAAGAGAAGGTCACGGCCGTCGAGGTCGACCTCGATGCGGTCGGCCGGGTCTCCACCGTCGCCGTGCGCGTCGAGGAACTCCCGCGCTACCCGGCGGTGACTCGCGACGTCGCCGTCGTTCTCCCCGAGGAGGTCGGGGCCGGCCGCATCCACGAGGTCATCCGGGCTTCGGCCGGGCGGCTCTGCGCCGGGGTCGAACTCTTCGATCTCTACCGGGGACAACCGGTGCCCGAGGGCCGGCGTTCCACGGCCTGGCGGGTCACCTACCGGTCACCCGACCGGAGCCTGACCGACGCCGAAGTGGACGAGGCCCACGGGCGGGTTCGGGCCGCCCTGGAGAAGGACCTCAAGGCCGCCCTGCGGTAGCTCTCGACCTAGGAGGGTGCAGCGTGGAGGACAGACCGATCAAAGTGACGGCTAAGATCCTTGGCGAAGACTACACCATTCATGGGCGGGCGTCGGAGGAGCACATCCTGCGTATCGCCCGGTTCGTCGACGACAAGATGCTCCAGGTCGCGCAGGCCCACCCGAAGCTCGGGACGTCGAGGGTGGCGGTCCTGGCGGCCATCAACATGGCCGACGAACTCTTCAAGATCAAGGAGCAGTACGAGCAACTCACCCAACTCCTGGAGGAGGAGTGGAGCCAGCGGCACGCCGCGGTCCAACCGGAGTCCCCGAAGGGGGCCGGAGCACGGGCGGGGCGGACCTCCGCTCCGGCGCGACCCGCTCCCGGCGCGTCGGCCACCGTTTCCGAGGCGTCGGCGGCTGCTTCCGAGGCGTCGGCGGCCGCTTCTGAGGCGTCGGCAGCCGACGAGCCGGCGGACACGCTCTTCACGGGTGACGCCCTGAGGACCGGCCCGGGCGGTCAGGCGTCCCCCCGTCCCGGCCCAGGTGCGGAGCCGGGGTGGGAGCCTCCCGAAGACGAGGACCAGTGACGAATTCCGCCGTCAGCCGGGTCCTGAGCCTCGTCGGCGACCTTCTCGAACTCAAGGGCGGCGACGACGCGGCGAAGGCCATGACCTACCGGCGGGCCGCTCGCTCGATCGAGACCTCGCGGGAGGAGATGTCCGACCTCCATCGCCAGGGCCGTCTTCAGGAACTCGCCGGTGTCGGTGAAGCTCTGGCCAAGAAGATCGCCGAGCTTGTCGAGACCGGACGTCTGGCCTACTTCGAACGCCTCTCGGCCGAGGTGCCCTCGTCCGTCCTCGACCTTCTCCGCGTTCCCGGCATCGGGCCCAAGACGGCCGGCCGTCTCTGGCGCGAACTCGGCGTGACCAACATCGACCAACTCGAGGAGGCCGTGCGCTCGGGCGCCGTCCGGCGCCTCTCCGGGTTCGGCCCCAAGAAGGAAGAGACCATCCTGGCCGGCATCGCCGCCTTCCGTCGCACGGCCGGCCAAGTGCCTCTCGGCCTGGCGCGTCCCGTGGGGGAAGCTCTGGCCCAGGCCGTGGCCGCTCTGCCGGAGGTGGTGCGGGCGGCCGTGGCCGGCAGCGTGAGGCGCTGGCGGGACACGGTCCGGAACGTCAATCTCGTGGTGGCCGCCAGCGACCCGGAGGCGGCGGCGCGGGGCTTCGCGGGCCTGCCGGAAGTGCGTGAGGTCACCGGGCGCGAGTCCGACCGCCTGACCGCCGTCCTGCACTACGGGCTGACCGTGGACGCCCGTTTCGTCCCACCGGACCGTTTCTGGACGGCCCTGAACTGGTTCACCGGTCCCCCGGACCACAACGCGCGGCTGCAGGAGCGGGCCTGCGCGCTGGGCCTGGCCACCGACGGCCACGGCCTCCTCGGGGCGGAGGGGAAACCCCTCCCGGCCCGGTCGGAGGAGGATGTCTACGGGGCCCTGGGTCTGGACTTCATCCCTCCCGAACTGCGCGAGGGTCCCGGGGAGATGGGGGCCTTGCCGCGCCTTGTCGAACCCGCCGATATCCGGGGCGACCTCCACGTCCACTCCGACTGGTCGGACGGCCAGGATTCCCTGCCGGAACTGGCGACCGCCGCGGGCGCGCTCGGCTACGAGTACCTGGCCGTCTCCGACCACACGCAATTCCTGGCGATGGCCCGGGGCCTCGACGAGAAACGCCTCCTGGCGCAGAGGGAGGCCATCGACGCCCTGAACGCCTCGGGCGAGGCTGCCGGCGAGGCTGCCGGCGAGGGCGCCGGCGAGGGCGGGTGCCGCCTTCTGGCCGGCGTCGAGGTCGACGTCCTGGCCGGCGGGGAACTCGACCTACCCGACGCGGCCCTCGCGGAGCTGGACATCGTGACGGCGTCCATCCACTCCGGGCTGAGGCGTCCGGCGGAAGAGACCACCCGGCGCCTGGTGGCCGCGGCGGAGAACCCCCACGTCGACGTCATCGGCCATCCCTCGGGACGGCTCATCGGCCGGCGCGAACCCTCCGACCTGGACCTTGACGCCCTGCTCGCGGCGGCCGCCCAGCACAGGACCATTCTCGAGATCAACGCCTCGCCCGACCGCCTGGACCTGTGCGACGCCGACGCCCGGCGGGCCAAGGAGGCGGGCTGTCTCCTCGCCGTCAGCACCGACGCCCACACCGTCCGGGCACTGGGCGACATGACCTACGGCGTGGCCACGGCGCGGCGAGCCTGGCTCGGCCCGGACGATGTGGCCAACACCCGCCCTCTGGCCGAACTCCGGAAGCTCCTGGGGAAGCGGAGGTGACTTCCTGAGTGGGCGTCCTCTTCGTCTTCGTCGACGGCCTGGGGTACGGGACAAGCGACCCTGGCCGGAACCCCGTGGCCGCTCCGGGGCTCACCTTTCTGGCCCCGCTCCTGGCCCACCCGGACGGCCCGCCTGTCCCCGGCAGCGCGCGCCCCGTGAGCTTCGCCGGGGTGGCCGGCTTCGCCGGGGCGGCCGACGCCTGCCTCGGTGTCCCGGGGCTCCCGCAGAGCGCCACCGGCCAGACCACCCTCCTCACCGGGGAGAACGCCTCGGCCTACGTCGGGCGGCACGTCAAGGCCCACCCGACCGGGAAGTTGCGCCTGCTCCTGGAGGAGCGAAACGTCCTGACCCTGGGGGCGCGAGCCGGCCGGCGGGTGACTTTCCTCAACATGTTTCGCCCGGACAGCCTGCCGCTGGTCCTCTCCGGAGAGCGCCGGCCCTCGGCCACGACGGCGGCGGCCCTGGCGGCCGGGCTCCGCCTACGGACCCTGGAGGACCTCGTCCGGGGAGAGGCCGTCTATCACGACGTGACCTGCTGGACTCTCCAGGGGCAGAGCTACGTGGTTCCCCCCGTGACGCCCGGGGAGGCCGCCCGGCGCGCCCTGGATGTGGCCGCCCGGCATGACCTGTGCCTTTACGAATACTTCTTGACCGACATGGCCGGACACGCCCGGGACCCCGAGCTTGTCGGGCCGGTCCTGGCGAACCTCGACGCCTTTCTCGGTTCGGTGGTCGCCGGGCTGGGGCTCCCCAGAGCCGGGCCGGATGATGTAGAATTAACGCTGGTTCTGGCTAGTGACCACGGGAACATCGAAGACCTGTCGACGGCGGGGCACACCAGAAACCTGGTCCCGGTCCTGGCCTTCGGCCGGTCGGCCCGTTCGGTGGTCGAGGGGGTCGCGAGCATCACCCAGCTGGCCGGGCGTGTCGCCGGTCTGGCGGGGATCCCCGCCCCGGAGGAGGCTCCGCGTGTTCGACCGGACGCTTGAGATCCTCGAGTTCGACAAGATACGCCACCTCCTGGCGGCGGAGGCCTCCTTCGGCCCGGGGCGCGACGCCGCTCTGGCGCTGGCGCCGTCGACCGACCCGACCGTGGTCGAACGCGCCCAGAGGGAGACCTCCCAGGCCAGTCTTCTCCTTGACAGCGGGGAGAGCGTGCCCCTGGGCGGTCTGCGGGACATCCGCCCCATGCTGGAACGGGCCGCCGCCGGGGACCTGCTCGAGCCGGTCGAGCTTTTAGACCTGGCCCAGACTTGCTCCGGCGCCGCCCGCCTGCGCCGCTTTCTGTCCTCGCGGGAGGAGCGGTGTCCCGAACTCGCCGCCCTGGCTGTGGGACTGGGCGCCTTCCCCGACCTTATCGAGGCCATCGGCCGCTGCATCAACGACCGGGCCGAGGTGGCCGATGCCGCGAGCCGCAAGCTAGCCGACATCCGCGGGGCGACCAAGGTGGCCCTGGGGCGCGTCCGCGAGAAGCTCGACGCCATCATCCGCTCGCCGGAGTATCGCAAGGTCCTCCAGGACCCGGTCATCACCCTCCGCCAGGACCGCTACGTGGTCCCGGTCCGGTCCGAGTACAGGGACGCCCTCCCCGGCGTGGTCCACGACCGGTCGGCGAGCGGCGTGACCCTGTTCGTCGAGCCGCTGAGCGTGGTCCCCCTCAATAACCAGTTGCGCGAACTGGTTCTGGAGGAACGGGACGAGATCGCCCGCATCCTGCGGGAACTGACCGACGCCGTTCTCCGGGAAGCGACCGGCCTGCGCCGGACCATCCTGACTCTCGGCCACCTTGACCTCTGTTTCGCCAAGAGCCGCCTCAGCGCCCGGCAGAGCGCCTCGGCTCCGCTCCTGGACCTGGCGGGCCGGCTCGACCTACGCCAGGCCAGGCATCCCCTGCTCACGGTGCCTCCTCCGGGCCGCGTCGTGCCGATAGACGTCCGTCTGGGGCAAGATTTCGACACCATGGTCATCACCGGTCCCAACACCGGCGGCAAGACCGTGACCCTGAAGACCGTGGGCCTGCTCACCCTGATGGCCATGTGCGGCCTGCACATCCCGGCCGCCGAAGGCAGCGTGGTCCCGGTCTTCCGGGGCGTCTGGGCCGACATCGGCGACGAGCAGAGCATCGAGCAGAACCTGTCGACCTTCTCCTCGCACCTCGGGAACATCATTAGAATCATCGCCCAGCTGGAGGAGGCCGGGAGCGACGGACAACTCGTCCTCCTGGACGAGATCGGCGCGGGGACGGACCCCGCCGAAGGCGCGGCCCTGGCCATGGCCCTGCTTGAGCACTTCCACACCTCCGGGGCCCACACCATAGCCACGACCCACTACAGCGAGATCAAGGCCTTCGTCTACGAGCGCGAGGGGATGATCAACGCCTCGGTCGAGTTCGACGTGGAAACCCTGGCCCCGACTTTCCGGCTCATGACCGGGCTGCCCGGACGCAGCAACGCCCTGGAGATATCCAACCGCCTCGGCCTCAAGCGAGAGGTCGTCGAACGGGCCAGGGCCTTCCTCAAGACGGAGGAGCGGCATGATGTTCCCGCTCTCATCCAACGTCTGGAGGAGGACCGCGTCCGCGTCGGCGAGGAGCTGCGGGCCGCCGGCGAAGCGGCCCGCGAATCCCGGGAGATGCAGGAGGACCAGGCCCGGAAGTGGGCCAACCTGCGCGTCAGCGAGGAGAAGGTGCTCGAACGGGCGAGGGATGAAGCCCGGGAGGTCGTCCGGCGGGCCAGACTCGAGGCCGCCGGCGTCCTGGCGCGCCTCCGGGAGACCGAGGCCCGACTGGCCGCGCTCGAGGCCGGTGAGGCGCCGGAGGCGGAGACGGCGGCGGTTCCCGGTCTTCCGGCCCCGGCCACGCCTCTCCCCGTCGAGTCGAGGCGCCGCCTCGACCGTCTTGAGCAGCTCTCCCGCGACATCCTGGGCGAGGCCGAGAAGAGGACCAGCCGACTGGCGGCCCTGGGCGAGGGCGGGGTGGAGGAGGAGCCGGGCGCGGTCGCTACCGGGGTGGCCGGTGAGGCCGGCTCGGGCGGGCGCGGCCGGGGGAAGGGTCCCAGGCCGACCCGGCCGGGTGTCGGCCGGGCTCCCGAACCGGGGGCGGTGCGGCCCGGGCAGACCTACTACGTCGCCGGGCTCCGCCACTACGGCCAGATTCTCGAGAGCCCCGACGAGGGCGGGATGGTCAGTCTCCTGGTGGGGTCCATGCGTCTTACGGTCCACGTCAGCGACCTGCGGGTGCCGGGCGAAGCCGGCATCCCGGAGCCGCCTTCGTCGCGGCGGACCGAGCTGTCGGCCCTGGCCGCGGCCTTCCCGGATGCGGCGGAGGCGTCCCAGTCCGGCGCGTCGACGCGCCCGCTCTGGGAAAGCGGCGTCGCGGGCTCCGGGGCGGCCCTGGAGAAGGCCTTCACCATCTCCACCGAAATCTCGCTGCGGGGTCTCACCGTCGAAGAGGCCCTGGCGCGCCTGGAGAAATACCTGGACGACGCGCTCCTGGCCAATCTCGGGACGGTCCGGGTCATCCACGGCAAGGGAACGGGGACCCTCCGCCAGGTCGTGGGCGAATACCTGGACGAGCACCCCGACGTGCGCTCCCACCACATCGCCGACCAGTCCGAGGGTGGGCTGGGGGTCACCATCGCCCTTCTGGGACAGAAACGGTCGGCCACGGAGGGGCCGGGCTAGCCCCCTCCGACCACAAGACTGCCCATCATGCCTCGCGTGCCCTCACCCGCGTAGCCGCTGGAGTAGAACATGAACGTCCCGGGCTTGTCGCAGAGGAAGGAGATCGTCTTCTGCTGGCCCATGAGGCAGACCTCGTCCACCCCGTAGGACGGCACCGCGAACCCGTGGCTATAGTCCACGGCCTGGAGCTTGATTACCAGGTACGTCCCCAGGGGGACCTCTATCTTGGTCCGGCTGAAGGCGAACTTGGTGGCCGTGAGGTTCACTTCCAGCGTCACTCCAGGCCAAGACGGCGGCGCCGGGTCATGGAGGTCGCAGTACGAGGTCGGCAGGTCGTTGGCCGCGTCGGCCGGGACATAGGTCATGAGCAGTTTGCTCTCCGTGTCGACCCCCTGGAACCTCTCGTAGGGCTCCGGCCGGCGGACGAACACCTTGACCAGGCTCTCCGGGCACTCCGGTCGGGCCAGGAGCCAGGGCCGGGCAGCGCAGACCGTCGCCGCGCTGTGCACGTTGCAGGTGGCCATGGGCTGGCGCCCCTCGATGAAGAGGTCCTCGATGACGCAACTGGGCGGGCAATTGGGCCCGGCCAGGAGCCCGGACTTGTTGCAGACCTGGCCCTTGACGATACCTTCGGGCATCGTCCAGTCCTGGATGGGCTTGTCCTTGAGCCAGGGTTCGACCGTGGCCTTCCACATCGGAGCGCAGTAGGTGGCGCCGTAGACTTTCTTCATCTCCTTGGGCTCGTCGTGCCCAATCCAGATGGCCCCGCAAACCTCCGGGGTGAAACCGATGTACCACACGTCGATGTTCGAGTCGGTCGTCCCGGTCTTCCCGCCCGCCGGGCGGCCGATGTTGGCCCCGGCGCCCGTGCCGCGGCTGACCACGCCTCGGAGGGTGTCCAGGGTGAGATAGGTGGCTTGCTCCGAGAGGGCCACCTGCTTTACGGGCTCGTTCTGCTCCAGGGTGTTGCCGTACTTGTCCTCGACGCGGATAACCGCGTAGGGTTCAACGCGGAAGCCCCCGTTGGCGAAGACGCAGTAGGCCTGGGTCATGTCCAGAACCGAGACGCCCTGGGTCAGCCCGCCGATGGCCACGGCCAGGCTGGCGTCGATAAGCTGCCCCTCGGTGATCAGGCTGTCGATTCCGAGCTTCCTAGCGTAGCGGACACCGGTCTCCACGCCGATTTGGTCGATGAGTTTGATGGCCAAGGTGTTGATGGAAAGCTCCACGCCCTGCCGCAGGGTGACCAGACCTCGGTAGAGGCGGTTGTAGTTCTCGGGGCTGAAGGGCGGCTGGTCCGGGATGTACCAGGTCTTGACCGAGTCGTCCAGGACGTTTGAGGGCGACCAGCCGAGGTCGAAGGCCGCGGCGTACACGGCCAGAGGCTTGAAGGCGGAACCGGGCTGGCGCAACGTGCCGTCCCAACTGCCGCGCGGCGGGACGGCCCGGTTCAGTTCCAGCCGCTTGGTGTGGTTGCGGCCGCCCAGCATGGCCAGGATCTGTCCGGTCTGCGGGTCCATGAAGACCGCCGCCGACTGGGGGACGTCCTGGGGCTTGCCGTTCTTGTCGAGGAGGGGGTTCCCGTCCTTGTCCAGGAAGGGGACGACCGGGTCCAGGATGTCCTTGTAGGCCTGCTCGAGCGACGCCTGGAGGTCCATGTCGATGGTCGTGTAGATCTTGAGGCCGCCGCGATAAACGGTATCGGCCCCGTACCGGTCGAGGAGGTACTCAAGAACGTAGTCCACGAAGTAGGCGGCCGGATAGTTCTCGGTCGGAAGCCCGGTGCACCCGAGCGGCAGGCCCTCGGCCTCGGTGGCCTGGGCCTGGCTTATCTTGCCGTACCGGACCATCTGCTCCAAGACGATGTTCCGGCGCTGGAGGGCGCGCCTTTCGTCCACGTACGGAGAGTAGTAGTTGCCGTTCTTGGCGATGCCGCAGATCATCGCGGCCTCGGGCAGGGTGAGATCACCGACGTCCTTGTTGAAGTACGTTTTCGAAGCCGCCTGCACGCCGTAGGCGCCGTGCCCGAAGTAGATCTGGTTCAGGTACATCTCCAGGATCTCGGTCTTGGTGTAGTACCTCTCCAGCTGGATGGCCAGGATGATCTCCTGGAGCTTGCGAGTGATGGTCTTCTCGTAGCCAAGACTGAAAGCGTTCCGGGCGAACTGCTGGGTTATCGTGCTGGCGCCTTCGGTCGCGCCGCCCTTGGTGATGTCGCGGTAGAGGGCTCGGGCGATGCCCCGGAAGTCTACGCCGTGGTGGGTCCAGAAGCGGATGTCCTCGGCGCAGATGAAGGCGTCGACGAGTTGCTGCGGTACCTGCTCCAGCTTGACCGGCACCCGTTCCTCGTTGCCCGAGAAGTCGGTCACGGCGTTACCCTTGATGTCGTAAACGAACGAACTGAGGGCGGGGTTCGGCTCTAGGTTCGCCAGGGACGGGAGCCCGCGCATGGCCGCGATGAAGAAACCGATGACGATGCCCAGGCCGATGATGGCGATGGCCGTGCACCCGAAGATGACATATCTCCAGCGGTGCAGCCGGCCCGGTAGGCGGAAGCGTCGAGCGAACCTCGGCATGTAGGAACCCACCTCTTGTCTTTTGGAGGCTCGGGGGGCGAGCGGGGATAGGCTGGGCTATTTCGCCCTTGGCCGTTCCTATCCTTTTTTGCGGTATCGGAGGGGCCGGCCGTCCACCCGGAGAACAACCCGGCAAGGAGGAAGCGCTGTGTCCGAGACACCGCAGTCCCCGCTCTCGTCGTTCCGGGCTCAAGCCTCGCTCGAGGAGGAATTCGAGGAACTGAGCCGCGGCGCGATCCAGGTCATCACCCCGGCTGACCTCAAGGAGAAGCTGGCCAGGGCCCGCCGCGACGGGCGCCCTCTCCGCGTCAAGTTCGGGGCCGACCCGAGCGCCCCGGACATCCATCTCGGCCACACGGTGTGCCTGCGCAAGCTCCGGCAGTTCCAGGAGTTCGGGCATGAGGTCTTCTTCGTCATCGGCGACTTCACCGGGCGCATCGGCGACCCGTCGGGCAAGTCCGAGACCCGGCCGCAACTCGACGAGGAGACGATCCGGAAGAACGCCCTCACCTACGAGCAGCAGATATTCAAGGTCCTGGACCCGTCCAGAACCCGGGTCGTCTTCAATAACGACTGGCTGAGCGAACTCTCCTTCGTGGATGTCATCGAACTGGCGTCCAAGTACACGGTGGCCCGCATGCTGGAGCGCGACGACTTCACCACCCGCTTCCGGGAGGGCCGGCCCATCTCTCTGCACGAGTTCATGTACACCCTGGCCCAGGCCTACGACTCCGTGTCCCTGCGCGCCGACCTGGAGATGGGCGGCAGCGACCAGACCTTTAACTTCGTGGCCACGCGCGACATCATGGGCCGCTATGGCCAGGAGGCCCAGGTCGTGTTGACCATGCCCCTGCTCGAAGGCACCGACGGGGTCGAGAAGATGTCCAAGAGCCTCGGCAACTACATCGGCATCAACGAACCGGCCAAGGACATCTACGGCAAGGCCATGTCCATCCCGGACAAGCTCATGGTCCGGTACTTCGAACTCGTCACCGACCTACCCAACAAGGAAGTCAAGGCCATCCGGCGCGGTCTCACGAGCGCCAAGCTGCATCCGCGCGACGTCAAGATGCGGCTGGCCCATGTCCTGGTCCGTATGTACCACGGGCAGGCCGCGGCGGACAAGGCGCAGGACGAGTTTGTGGCCATCTTCCGGCGGGGCGAGATGCCCGACGACATCCTGCCCATGGGGGTGGCCAAGGGCGACCTCACGCCCGGCGGGACCATGTGGGTCGCCCGGCTCCTGGTCGTCCTCGGGCTCGCCTCATCGACGAGCGAGGGGCGGCGTTTGGTCGTCCAGGGCGGTGTGCGCATCGACGAGAACCGGGTCACCGACGCGGCCGCCGAAGTGCCGGTCACCGACGGCATGGTCGTCCGGGTCGGCAAGCGGCGCGTGGCCCGGGT
>CALMHV010000406.1 GCA_937863905.1 uncultured Bacillota bacterium | reverse complement strand
GACGTGGTCCGGGACCTGTCCGAGACGTTCAGCGCCCTCGGCGACCCGACACGCGTCCGCATCCTTCACGCCCTCTCCGAGCGCGAGTTGTGCGTTTGCGACCTGGCCGACCTCCTGAGCATGACCCCGTCGGCGGTCTCGCACCAGCTCAGGCTCTTGCGCAACCTCCGTCTGGTCCGCCCCCGGAGGGCCGGCCGCATGGTCCACTACTCCCTGGACGACGCGCACGTCGTCGATCTCTTCCGCCGGGGCCTCGAACACGTCCGGCACGGCGAGTAGCCGCAGCCTACTCCCTCGCACCCCCCAGAAGCCGGAGACCGTTGAGGATGACCAGGACGGTGTTGCCCGTGTCGGCCAGGACGGCGAGCCACAGCGGCAGGAAGCCGGCCGCCGCCAGGACCAGGGCGACCGCCTTGATGCTTAGAGCCACGGCGATGTTCTGCCGGATGACGCCGACGGCCCGCCGGCCAAGCCGGACGGTGTAGGCCACCCGCCCCAGGTCATCGCTCATGAGGGCCACGTCGGCGGCCTCGACGGCCAGGTCGGTCCCGGCGACTCCCATGGCCACGCCCACGCCCGCCGCCGCCAGCGCCGGGGCGTCGTTGATGCCGTCGCCGACCATGGCCAGGACTCCGGGGCGGTCGCCCGGGCCCAGGGCGGCCAGTTCCCGCACCGCGGCCACCTTGCCCTCCGGCAGGAGTCCGGCGCGGTAGCCGTCGAGACCGAGGGTCTCCGACACGGTCTGCGCCGTCACCGGGTTGTCTCCGGTGAGAAGGTAGAGACGGTCCACGCCGGCCCGTCGCAGGGCGGCCACGGCCTCCGCGGCCTCCGGGCGGATGATGTCGGAAACGGCGATCAGGCCCAGGATACTGTCCCCGTGGCCCACGTAGACGACGGTCTTCCCCTGCCGTTCCAGCCGGTCGCCGGCCTCGGCCAGGGCACCGCGGGAAACGCTGAGGTCCTGCTCGAAGAGGGCCTCACTGCCCACGTAGCAGTTGCGCCCGCCAACGCGGGCCTTGGCCCCGCGGCCGGGAATGGACTCGAAGTTGCGGGCCGAGGCTTCCTCCGCGACTCCCCATTCCCCGGCCTTCCTCCGGACGGCCTCGGCCACCGGATGCTCGGACCGCCGTTCCACCGCGGCCGCCAGGGCCAGGAACTCCTTCTCGGTCAGCCGCTCGGCCCCGTCCGCCGCTTCGGGCGACACCAGAAGGTCGCTCACCTCCGGGCGCCCGGCGGTCAGGGTCCCGGTCTTGTCGAAGGCGACCGCCCGGACGCGTCCCGCCGCTTCCAGGGCCGAGCCGCCTTTGATCAGCACACCGTGGCGGGCGGCGTTCCCGATGGCCGAGACCACCGCCACCGGGGTCGAGAGGACCAGGGCGCACGGGCAGGCGACCAGGAGCAGGGCCAAGGCCCGGTACACGTACGGCTCGAAGGGCCGTCCGAGGACAAGGGGAAGGCCCAGCCCGATGACCAGGGCGAACCCGACGACGACCGGCGTGTAGGAGGCGGCGAAGCGGTCGACAAGTTTCTGGTGCCCGGCCTTCTCCAGCTGCGCCTCCTCCACCAGGTGCACCAGGCGCGCCAGGGTGGTGTCGTCCGGGTCGCGGGTCGAGGCCACCTCAAGGGCGCCCGCGCCGTTGATGCTCCCGGCGAAGACCTCGTCGCCCGGGGCTTTGGCCGCCGGCATCGACTCGCCGGTGACGGGCGCCTGGTTCACGAACGACCGTCCGGCGAGGACCTGGCCGTCAACCGGCAGGCGCTCCCCCGGGCGGATGATTACGGTATCGCCGACGGCCACTTCCGCCGCCGGAATCTCCTCCTCCGTCCCTCCCCGGCGAACCAGGGCCATCCGCGGGACCAGGTCGAGGAGAGAACTCAGAGCCCGGCGCGTCCGGGCCACTCCGGCCGTCTCGAGCGTCTCGCCCACGGAGAAGAGGAACACGACCAGGGCCGCCTCGGCGAGGTCGCCGATGGCGATGGCGCCGGTGGCGGCGATGACCACCAGGACCTCGAAGTTGACGACTCGGCGGCGGAGCGACCGCAGGGCCTTCCCCGCCACGAGGGACCCGCCCAGAGCCGCGGAGACCAGGAACGCGCCGGTGACCGCGCCGGCGAGAAACGTACCGCCCGGGGCGCCGCGGCCGAGGTAGCGCAGGCCAAAGGCCAAGACCAGCCAGACCCCGGACGCCGAGGCCAGGATGACGCGACGGCGGAACTCGGCCGACGCCACGCCGGCCACGGACAGCTCATTGGGTTTCTCCAAAGACGCCAGCCTCTCCCCCGGCTACGGCAGCGAGCCGTTCCGCCCCGTCCGGACCATAGCGTGAATATATGAGCAAATCCTCATATATCTAGTATAGCCGGGAAGCGGCC
>CALMHV010000405.1 GCA_937863905.1 uncultured Bacillota bacterium | reverse complement strand
ATGGCCCCGACGGCCACGATGAAGATCCAGGTGAAGTGGGCGACCATCGGGGCGCCGGTCATGCCGGTGGCCCCGCCCGTCTCGGGGATGAGCTTGCCGGAGTTGTCCATGAGAACCCGGACGATGATGCCGAAGCCCAGGGTGGCGATGCCCAAGTAGTCGGAGCGCAGGCGCAGGATGGGCAGACCGATGACCACGGCCACCAGGCCCGCCACCACCGCCCCGGCGACCAGGGAACCCAAAAACCACAGCGGGTCCCCGTGCCCCCAGAGCTTGCCGATGAGGCCCGCCGTGTAGGCCCCGAGACCGTAGAAGGCCGCGTGGCCCAGGGAGAACTGACCGCAGAACCCGTAGATGAGCGAGAGGCCCAGCGAGGCGATGGCCACGATGAGGGACTGGTCCAAGATGAGCTGCCAGTAGCTGTTGAGGAGGCCGGTCACGATGAGGACCTGGGCGAGGACGTAGAAGGCGACCAGGACGGCCGGGAGCAGCAGTCGTTTAATGTCTACACCTTCTCCCGCTGACGCGAACCCAAGAGCCCGGTGGGCCGCACCAAAAGGACGATGATAAGAATGGAGAAGCCGATGGCATCCCGGAACTGCGAGGAGATGTAGGCGGCCGACAGCACGTCGACCTGGCCCATGATGATGGCCCCCAGCACGGCGCCGGGCACGCTCCCTATCCCGCCGAGGACCGCGGCCGTGAAGGCCTTCAGCCCGGGCATGATGCCCAGGAAGGGCCAGATCTGCGGGTAGGCGACGGCGTAGAGCACGCCCCCCGCCGCGGCCAAGGCCGACCCGATGGCGAAGGTCACCGAGATGACGCTGTCCACGTTGATGCCCATGAGACGGGCCGCGTCGTGGTCCTGGGAGACCGCCCGCATGGCCTTGCCGATGCGGGTGCGGTAGAGCATGTACTGCAGCCCGGCCAAGAGGACCAGGACGACGACGGCCACGACGACCTGGATGTTGGTCACGCTGGCCCCGCCCACGGTGAAGGTCGTGACCTCGAAGGGCCGCGCCACCACGCGGTAGTTGGGCCCGAAGACGAACTTCAGGGAACAGAAGTACTCCAAGAAGAGCGAGACGCCGAGGGCGCTGATGAGAGCGGCGATACGGGGGGCATAGCGCAGCGGCCGGTAGGCCAGCCGTTCGATGGCCACACCCGTAACCGCGCAGACGAGCATCGAGATGGCGATGGCCACGGGGAACGGCAGCCCCCAGGCGGTGTAGCCCAGGACGCCGACGAAGGCCCCGACCATGAAGATG
>CALMHV010000404.1 GCA_937863905.1 uncultured Bacillota bacterium | reverse complement strand
CCGTCCAGCGGTCGCGGCGGACCGTGAACTGGGCCGGCAAGCGGCGCGAGGTGTAGACGGTCTGGATGAGATCGCCCCAGTGCAGGTCGAGGCCGAGCCAGAGATCGTCGGCGCCCGCCTCCCCCGGCACGATCTCCAGCACGTACACGAAGCCCTTGTGCGACTCGACCCTCTCGGCGCCGCGCCACAGGGGCGCGAAAATGGTCCCGCGCAGGATGGGCCCGTTTCCCTCCCGGGCGCCGCCCGCCAGCTCCCCAAGCGGCCATTCGAAGACGGGCAGCCAGTGCTGGAGGCGCCGCCAGGTAAGAGACCCGCCCCCCTCGCCCACCGGCAGCTTGCGCCCGTTCAGCCTCACGAAAGGTCGCAGCAGCGGCGCCAACGCGGGGAGCGTCTCGGCCCCGAGTTCGGCCTGGGGTCCTGCGAACTCGATGAGGCTCGCCGACCCCATGTGCAGCAGGCCGACGCGGTCCACCGAGCCGTCCGGCCCGGCGATGACCGGCAGGGAGATGAAGTGGTTCCCGGTCGGGTAGAGGCGGCGGACGAGGTCCATCTCCTCAGGCGTCGTGAGTCGCTTCAACTCGGGGCTCCTTTCGCCGGGCGTAGTCGGCGTAGACCCGCGGCAGATGCCGGCGGATGAGTTCAAGATTGAGCCGGCTCAGGGCCGACCGCTCGGCGCGGAACGCGGCCAGGGCGTCGAGGTCGAGGTCGGCCACGGCCAGGCCGCGACCTGTCGAAGCCTCGCACTGGGCCAGCACTCCGTCACCGTCCGGCGTCAGCTCGGCCGGCGCGAAGATGGAGGCCTTCCCGGTCATGGGGTCGCCGAGGAAGTCGCCGACGATGACCGACTGGACGGCATAGACCGGCGTCTCCTGGACGCGCGGCCAGGCCCCGCGGCGCAGTTTCCAGAAGTGGTACGGCTCGACGTTGGAGACCGGCGCGGCCACGATCTCCGCGCCCATGAGCGCCGCCAACCGGTAGGTCTCGAAGTAGGTGGCGTCCATGCAGATGGGCAGGGCAAGGTGACCCACCGGGGTCTCGAACACCTCGAACCGCGAACCCGGGGACAGGCCCTCGTCCCGCTCCCGGGGGAAGAGGTTCAGCTTGCGCTGGCTTCCCACCAGGCGACCGTCCGGGCCGAAGAGGCAGGCCAGGTTGTAGACCCGGCCGTCCGGACCGGGCAGGGGCGTCGAGCCCGCCATGACCCAGACGCGCCCGGCGGCGGCGAGCGCCGGGAAAAGGGAGTAGTAGACGTTGCGGAGGACGGGCTCCATGAACCTGATGATGTCGGCCAGGCGGGGAGAGGCCGCGGCGGCGGTCGCCGGCTTCGTCCTGGCCATCTCCTCCACGCCGGGCAAAAGACCGACGAGGGGTATCGTCGTCAGTTCCGGGAAGGCCACGAGTTGGGCGCCCTGCTCCACGGCTTCGCGGAAGAGCTGGCCCAGCCTCACCGCGTACTCGCGCGGGCTCTTGGCGTAGAAGGACTCGAGTTGGAGCGCCGCGGCCCGCACCCGGCGGGGCCGGGCCGAGTCAGCCGCCCCTGGCGGCGCCTCCGCGCGGCTCGGGCGGATGCCCAGCGACGCCACGGCCCCGCGCATCTCGCTCGGTCGCGAACGGAAGGAGAGATAGGAGCGAAAAGCCTTCTCCTTCAAGGACAGGGGCAGGCGGGGGACGACCCGCGCGGGCGGGTCGGCGCCGACGACCGCC
>CALMHV010000403.1 GCA_937863905.1 uncultured Bacillota bacterium | reverse complement strand
TGCGGAGGGGTGTCGGAGACCGGTCGATCGAGCTCGACTCGAAATCGAGTAGGCGCTCAAAACGCCTCGCGGGTTCAAATCCCGCCCCCTCCGCCAGTCTTGGGCGGGGGCCGACATCGACGATTAGCGCGGAAGGGTGTCCGAGTGGTCTAAGGAGCACGCCTGGAGAGCGTGTAGGTGGGAAACTGCCTCGCGGGTTCAAATCCCGCCCCTTCCGCCATCTTCTCCCTGTCCGGAGTTGTCGAGTGTCTTGGTCCTCTTTCCTGTTGCTCTCTAGTTGTGGCCGCGCTAGATGGGGAGGTAGCGGTGCCCTGCACCCGCAACCCGCTATAGCGGGGTCGAACTCCCGCCCCCGGCCTGGACTTGTCGGGCTGACCGGCGACGGTGGCGTTGAAGACCTGGACCTGCGCAACGGGAACCTGTGAACCCCGCGAGGCCCGGAAGGGAGCAGCGGTAAGCGGGCTCTCCCGTGTGCCGCAGGCGCCCCTGGTCCGAGCCGGCCCCGCCGGTACCGCCGGCAAGCTCGAGGTCAAAGGTGGGTGCGCGGCCGCTTAGTTCTGCGAACGCGAAGGCCCGGCGAAGTTGCGCCGGGCCTTTTCGTTTCGTTCGCATCCTCGACAAGCCTGACGCCCGCCGCCTACTGCTCGGCCAGCACGGCAATGTCCAGTCCGAGCGTCGCCACCATCTTCCGGATCACTTCGTAGTCGCTGTCGGTGGCTTCGACGACGCCGTCAGTCCCGGTGATGGCCCGCCAGGCCTTCCGGCCATCGCCGCCGCTCACGGCGGTGGCGATGGCCAGCTTTATCTTGTCGACGAGATCGGAGTCCAGCCCGGCTCTGACGACGACCGTGGTCCCCGGGACAGGTGGGGTGGAGGCGATAACCGCCAGGAGGGCGCCTGCGTCCGGGACGCTCTGGGTCAGAAGGGCCAAGGCCTCTCCGGAGCAGGCCGTCGCGACCAACCTGCCCTCCAGGACCGCCCGCAATGCCGCCTGTTCGTCCCCCAAGAAGACCGCGCGTCCCAGGTCCTCCGGGGTCAGCACACCATTCTCCGCGAGGTAAGCGGCCGGGAAGAGGTACCCCCAAGGGGAAGCGGGGTCTGAGAAACCGATGGTCTTGCCCTTCAATTGCTCGAGTGAGCGCGGTCCTCCGGTGGCGAGAGCGACGATGTCCGACCACGTGCCGTCCCGACCCCGGATAATGGTCTTGAAGAGAACCTGAGCCCCCGAGGCGTCGTGCGTCGCGACGTACGTGTAGGCGCTGCAGATGGCGATGTCGGCATGGCCGGCGCCGAGGGCTCTGATGAGTTCGGCCGCGGTGGAGAAAGGGAACACTTCAATGCGGGTCCCGGTGGCCAGCGCATCGGCTATGGCCTGGGACAGCTCTTCCGACTGCTCCCGGGGCAGGCCCCCCGGGTTGGCCGGAGACGACGGGGCCACGATGCCGAGGACCAACCGATCGGGGCCTTTCCGGCAACCCGCGGTGAGCCCCATCCCCAACATCAGGACTGACAGACCGAGGAAGGCGATGGTCAGTTTGGTGAACTGGCATTTACGCAACAACAGTGTTCCTCCTCAGCCTCGCAGGCAGCCCCGTTGCCGTATCTGACTGGCCTTTCTTCGATTTCCGGTAAACTCCTTGCTTACCACAGGAAACGGTTCGGGGGTCTAGAAAGTTCTAGCCCGTCGCATTCTCCATTCGGAGTTTCCCCAGAACCACCACAGGAGTGGGGCACTTTGGCCTATCTCTCACTGAACCGGCGTTGGCGCCCCCGGGCCTTCGGCGAAGTCACCCGGCAAGAGCATGTGACCCGAACCCTGCGGAACGCTGTCACGCAGGGCCGGGTGGCCCAGGCCTACCTTTTCGGCGGGCGCCGCGGAACGGGCAAGACGACCATGGCCAGACTCCTGGCCATGTGCCTCAACTGCGGGAGCGCCCCGGGACCAACGGCTGAACCGTGCGGCAAGTGCGAATCGTGCGAGGCCATCTCGGGCGGGTCGTCGCCGGACGTCATCGAACTCGACGCCGCCTCCAACCGCGGCATCGACGAGATCCGAGCCCTCCAGGAGAACGTCGGGCTCTCGCCGATGGCCGGACGCTTCAAGGTCTACATCATCGACGAAGCCCACCAGATGACGAAGGATGCCTACAACGCGTTTCTGAAGACCCTCGAGGAACCGCCGCCGCACGTGGTTTTCATCCTGGCCACGACGGAACCGGAGAAGATCATCCCCACGGTCAGGTCGCGGTGTCAGAGGTTCGATTTCCGCCCGGTTCCCGAGCCGGACATCGTCGAGCGGCTGCGTCGCGTGGCTGTGGCCGAGGGCCTGAAGGTCCCGGACGAACTCCTGCTCCTGATCGCGCGGAAGGCCGAGGGGAGCCTGCGGGACGCTTTGGGGCTTCTTGAGCAGTGCGTGGCCTTCGCCGGGGAAAGCCCCTCGGTCGATGATTTCTTGATGGTGACCGGCGGTCTCGACCGGGACGCCCTGCGGAAGCTGGCTGGGCTGACGGCCGCGGGCCACGTGGCCGAGGTCGTAGAGGCTCTGGACGCGATACTGCGCGCCGGGCGTGACCCAGCTGCCGTCCTGGGCGGGCTCATCGGCTATCTCCGCGACGTCTTCCTGGCGGGTCTCGGAGCGAGGCGGGCCTCTTCCGGCGCGCTCGGAACGGCGGAGACCGCTGACGCCCCGAACGTTGCGCTCGACGGTGACCTCGTTCAGGACGCGCAGACGTGGCCGACCGCCCGGCTGCTGCAGTTCCTCGACCGCCTGATAGCCGCCGACTCGCAGATGCGGTATTCCCCGCAGCCTAGGCTGGTGCTCGAGATGGCCCTCCTCGGCTTCGCCCTTGAGGCTATGCGCGGGCCGAGGGCCGCGGACCCGCCCGCGCTCGTCCCGTCTGCGCCGCCCGCGTCCGGGGCGCCGGGGACCGCGCCGCAGGCCGCGCCGTCCGCGCCATCCGCGGCGACGGCGCCACCGCCGGCTGCCCGACCTTCGCCTCCTCCCGACCCGACCGACGGGACAGTCACCCTGCAATGGCTTCGGGACAACTGGGAGGACCTCCTGAACCGCGTCCGTAAGAAGAACGTGTTCACGCGAGCCTTCCTGCTCCGCGCCAAACCCATCACCCTCGGCGACGGTTGGGTGACGCTAGGCTTCGGCGCGAAGTTCCACAAGGAGCAGATGGAAGAAGAGAAGCACCGCCAGGTCTGCGAAGAGGCCCTCTCGGAGGCGACCGGCGTCAAACTCATGGTGCGTTGCCGCCTCCTGGAGGAAGGACCAGGCCCGGAGCAAACCCGCGCGCCGACTCCATCCGGGGCGCCTGACGAGCCACTCCTCCCGCGCGCGGAGAACGTTCCGCTGCCGCCTCCGGGGAAGAGCGGCGGGACGGCTTCGACGGCCAGACCTCGCGCGTCGGGCGGCCGCACCGACGCGAGTTCCGGTTCGCCCCGCGGGCCGAGCCGGGTCTCACCCCTGGCGGGTCGAAACTCAGACCCATCGCCCGGCTCCGCGGGCGGTGCCGGGTCAGACAGGCCCGCTTCGGATAGCATTCTTGATAAGGCGGTAACTATCTTCGACGGTCAGGTCGTAGACGACGAACGATGAAGCCGGCGGAGGTCGGCACTAGCCCCAGGCCGGTTCAGCACGAGGGCGGCCAAGGCTCAGGAGGTCGGACGATGTCCTTCGATATGAACAAGCTCATGCGCCAAGCCCAGAAGCTTCAAGAGGAAATGGAGCGCGTCCAGAAGGAGATCGCGGCGCGGACGGTCGAGGCGACCTCCGGCGGCGGGATGGTCCGGGCCAAAGTGACGGGAGACAAGCAACTAGTCGAACTGGTTCTAGACAGGAAGGTCGTCGACCCGGACGACATCGAGATGCTCCAGGACCTCATCATCGCGGCGGTCAGCGAGGCCTTCCGGCAAGCCGAGGAAATGGCGGCGAACGAGATGGGCCGGTTGGCCGGAGGGCTCGGGTTGGCCGGGCTGCCCGGCTTCCCGCCCGGAAAGGGCCGGTAGGCCGTGTCCGTCATGTCGCACTATCCGGACGCTCTGGCTCGGCTAGTCCAGGAATTCATGCGCCTTCCCGGCATCGGGCCGAAGACGGCCCAGCGCTTGGCTTTCTTCGTCCTCCGCATGGAGGAGCGGGATGTCCTGGCCTTGGCCTCCGCGCTCGCCGACGCCAAGCGCAAGATCCAAAGATGCCAGGTCTGCTACAATCTCGCCGACGCCCAGCCCTGTCGCATCTGCTCTGACCCGAGGCGCGACAGTTCCATCCTTTGCGTGGTCGAAGAAGCCAACGATCTCATCGCCATGGAGAAGACCCGGACCTATGCCGGCCTCTACCACGTTCTCGAGGGTTGTCTGTCGCCGCTCGAGGGCATCGGGCCGGAAACCCTCCGCCTCCCAGAACTCCTCAAGCGGGTGAAGGCCGGGGGAACGAAGGAGGTCATCCTGGCCACCAACCCGACGGTCGAAGGCGAAGCCACGGCGATGTACGTGGCCCGCCTCCTGAAGCCCCTGGGCCTGAAGGTGACCCGCATCGCCCGCGGCATCCCCGTGGGCGGCGATCTCGAGTACACTGATGAAGCGACCCTCGCCCGCGCTCTCGAAGGACGGCGGGACATGTAGGCTCGGCCGGCGGCGAGGTCGCCGGTCCGCGCCGCGCCCGCGGCCCCGTATAGCCCCCATTCCCCCTGGTCACAATGGACCATAGGGTCGGAAGCCGCGCCAAGCGACCGGACGCCTGACCGCGCGTCCGGCGACTGCGGCGCCCGGCCGGAGACTAGGGGTGCCTGCGGTGGCTTCCTTGGGGCAGATTCTCGGCACGATATCGTCCAGGCTGCTCCCGGAGGTCGAGTTCGACCTGCCGGTAGGCCACCCGCCCACTCCGCGACAGAGCATCTCCCGGGCCCGCGAGGAGTGGCTGGCGGCGAAGAACCACTTCGAGATGGTCTGCGACCCCGACCTTGTTGATCACGCCATCTACATGCTCGAAGCCTCCGAACGGAAGTACATGTACCTGCTGAAGCGCGCCAAGAACGAAGGCCTGGACAGCCC
>CALMHV010000402.1 GCA_937863905.1 uncultured Bacillota bacterium | reverse complement strand
ATCCGCCTCGGCAGCCGGGCGCCTACGGCCCGCGGCCGGGCGGGCAGCCGGGCGCTTACGGCGCGCGGCCGGGTGGTCCGGCACGCCCCTACGGGGCTCCTCCTCCCGGGCGCGGACCCGCAGGGCCGAGTTTCCGCTCGCCCGGTGGTCCGGCGCGTGACTACCCCGCCCGGGGCGGTCCGGGAGGCCCGGCGAGGCCGGCTCCCGGGCGCGGCCCGGCACCGGCAGGTCCCGGGGGTGCGGGACGCGGGGCTACAGCCCCTGGCCGCGGCCCCGACACGCGAGGCCGGCGCGGAGGCGGTGGCGCGCCGAGCCGCACTCGCGGTCCCCGGCAGGCGCCGGCGGGGCGAGCCTGGCAGGGGGATGACGACGCCGAGCGCCGTGTGGCGCGAGGCCGTCACGGCCGTCGGGGCGATGTGGCCCCCAAGGTTGAAGAGCCGGCCCTCGTCCGGGCGACTGAAGTCGTTATTGGTGGACCGATTGCCGTCCGAGACCTCGCCGAGCGCATGGGTGTCAGCGGGGCCGAACTCATAAAGTCCCTCATCCGGCTGGGTATCGTGGCCAGCCTGAACCAGGTTCTTGACCCCGAGTCGGCGCGCATCGCCGTTTCGGAGATGGGCCTCGTCGTCCACGCCGTCCAACCCGAGGCGGTCGAGGGCGAGGCGACCCCGGAGGAGAAGCGGCCGCCGGTCCCCGAGGAAGACCGTCCCGAGGACCTCAAGGCCCGGTCGCCGGTTGTTACGGTCATGGGTCACGTCGACCACGGCAAGACCTCGCTGCTGGACGCGATTCGCAAGACCAACGTCACGGCCGGCGAGGCGGGCGGCATCACCCAGCACATCGGCGCGAGCACCGTGGAGTGGAACGGCAAGCGCATCGTCTTCCTGGACACCCCCGGCCACGAGGCCTTCACGGCCATGCGGGCCCGGGGCGCGCAGGTTACCGACATCGCCGTCCTGGTCGTGGCGGCCGACGACGGCGTGATGCCCCAGACCCTGGAGGCCATAAACCACGCCCGGGCGGCCAAGGTGCCCATCCTTGTCGCCCTCAACAAGATCGACAAGGACAACGCCCTGCCCGACAGGGTGAAGAAACAGCTTAGCGAGATCGGCCTGGCTTCCGAGGACTGGGGCGGGAACACGGTGGTCGTCCCGGTCTCGGCCAAGGTGGGCACGGGCATCGACGACCTCCTGGACATGATCCTCCTGATGGCGGAGATGGGCGAGCTTAAGGCCAATCCCGACCGTCGCGCCCGGGGCATCGTCATCGAGACGCGACTCGACAAGGGTCTGGGCCCGGTGGCCTCGGTCCTGGTCCAGAGCGGTACGCTGCGCGTCGGCGACCCCATTCTCGCGGGTACGGCTTTTGGCCGGGTGCGGGCGATGGCCGACGACAAGGGCCAGCGCCTGGAAGAGGCCGGACCGGCGACGCCGGTCGAGGTCACGGGGCTGGACGAACTCCCGGCGGCCGGAGACGTGTTCCGGGTCCTCGCGGACGAGAAGATGGCCCGCGAGATCGCGTCCCAGCGCGACATCAAGCGGCGCGTGCAGGAGTTGGGCGGCGGGCAGGCCGCGACCAGCTTGGAAGACCTGTTCCGTCGGGCCATCGAGGGCGAGAAGAAACAGCTCAACCTGGTCCTCAAGGCCGACGTCCAGGGCTCCCTGGAGGCTCTCAGGCAGTCCTTCGAGAAGCTGGAGGAGCCCGAGGTGGGCATCGAGATCATCCACACCGGGGTTGGCGGGGTGCGGGAGACCGACGTCATGTTGGCGGCGGCCTCGGACGCGATCATCATCGCCTTCAACGTCACCCCGGACGCCGGGGCGCGGCAAGCCGCCGAGCAGCGCCGGGTCGATGTCCGGACCTACCGTATCATCTATGACGCCATCAACGATGTGAAGGCAGCGCTGAAGGGGCTTCGCGCCCCGATCTACAAGGAGGTCGTCCTCGGCCACGCGACCATCAGGCAGCTCTTCAAGATCCCCAAGGTCGGGACGATCGCCGGGTGCTACGTCACGGATGGCAAGATAGCCCGCAAGAACAAACTGCGGGTGGTGCGTGACGGCGTCATCGTCCACGATGGCCCCATCGCCTCGCTGCGGCACGTGAAGGATGACGTACGCGACGTTGCCACCGGTTTCGAGTGCGGCATCGGTCTTGAGAACTTCCAGGACATCAAGGAAGGCGACATCCTCGAGGCCTTCGCCATGGAAGAGGTCGCCCGGTGACGGGCCGCGCCGCGGGGCGGGAGGTCCGGTGATCGTCGGGACCCTGCTCCTGCGGCTGCACCTGCCTGAGGCGCGGTCCTTGAAGGACAAGCGCCAGGTCGTCTCGAGCCTGATGAGCCGCCTCAGGAACCGGTACGGGGTTTCGGTGGCGGAACTAAGCGACCTGGACGTGTGGCAGTCGGCCACCCTCGGCGTGGCCTGCGTCTCGTCGAGCGAGTCGGTCTGCCGCAGGCTGCTCGGTGACCTCGAGCGGTGGGTGGAAGGGGCCGGGCCCTTCGAGGTCGTGGACACGTTGACCGAGATGAGGTGAGGTCGGGCCATGGACGAGGCCAGACTCCAAAGGGTGCGGACGGCGATCAGGGAAGAGGTCGGCGCGATTCTGCACGGGTTCAAAGACCCCCGGCTGGGCTTCGCCAGTGTGACCGACGTGGAACTCTCGCGCGACGCCAGGGTGGCCAAGGTCTTCGTCAGCATCCTGGGAAACGACACGGAGAAGGAAGACTCCCTGGCCGCTCTGAGGAGCGGGGCCGGGTACGTGCGGACGGAACTGGGCAAGCGCCTCACGCTCCGCTACACGCCGGAGGTCATCTTCCGCCTGGACAGCTCCATCGAACGCGGGGCCCGCATCCAGAGCCTGCTTGGCAAGTTGTACCCAGACGACCCTCCCAAACCTCCGGCGAAGGGGTCCGGGGAGGAGTGAACCTTGCGCCAGGCTAGCCAGTCGGCGTCCGATATCGCCCGGGCCGTCTCCGGGCTCGGGTCCTTTCTCCTGGTCCTGCACGAGTTCCCCGACGGGGACAGTCTCGGGTCGAACCTGGCCATGGGTCTGGCTTTCGAGAGACTGGGCAAGAAGGCCACGGTGGCCAGCCCGACCCCGCCGCCGGGACGGTTCTCTTTCCTGCCCGGGTTCGGGGCCATCGTCTCCCTGCGCTCCCTGCCGCGGGCCCTCAGAGACTTCGACTGCGTCTTCCTCATCGACTGCTCGGACCCGCGACGAGCCGGCCTGTCCGAAGGGGAACTGGAGGGTGTCCGGCTGGTCGTGAACCTGGACCATCACCCCTCGAACACCTTCTTCGGCGACCTCAACTACGTGGACGCCAAGGCCTCGGCCGCCGCCGAGCAGGTGCGGCTGGTCATCGGGGAACTGGGGACCTCGCTCGACCGGGACATGGCCCTGTGCCTCTACGTGGCCGTGAGCACCGACACGGGAGGTTTCCGTTTCGACAACACCACGGCCGGGACGCATCTCCTGGTGGCGGAACTGCTCGGCCTGGGCATCGAGCCCGGCCCGGTCGGCGAGATCATCCACGACACGCGGACCCTGTCGAGCCTCCGGTTGCTGGAGAAGATGCTAAGCACCCTCAGCTTCGCGGCCGGCGGCCGCATCGCCTGGGTGACCGTGACGCGCAAGATGCTCGAGGCCTGCGGGGCCTCCGACGACGAGGTCGAGGGTCTGGTCGGGTACCCGAGGATGATCGACTTCGTGGACCTGTGCTTTCTGCTCCAGGAGATGCCGGACGGCGCCATCCGGGTCGCGCTCCGCTCCAAGCACGACTTCGACGTGGGCGTCATCGCGGAAAGACTCGGCGGCGGGGGACACCGCAAGGCGGCCGGCTGCCTCCTCCCGGGAACGATCGAGGAGGCCTTGGAGCGCGTGCTCGCGGAGGGCAAGAGGCTCCTCGCACCGGGCGGAGGGCGGGCTTGACCGGCGGGCGGGGGGCGACCCCTGGCGGCCTCGAGGGGCTCTACCCCATCCTCAA
>CALMHV010000401.1 GCA_937863905.1 uncultured Bacillota bacterium | reverse complement strand
TGGCACGAGCGGTACCACACGCGGCAGATCGAGGACTACCTAACGACCGCTGAGACGCCGGGAGCCCCGCGGGCCTAGACCCGCAGGGCTCTCTTGCCTTCATTGTAGCACCTCCTCCCAGACCGTTCCAGTCTTGTTCTTTAGGTGTCTTGGCGCTAACGTGGGAGACGCGAAAGGCACAAGACGGGGGGAGAGGAGCCTTGCGCGTCCTCATTCTGGGCGGGGGTCGGTTTCAGGGCAGGCGGGCGGCGGAGATGCTGGTGGAGGCGGGTCACGCGGTGACCGTGGTGAACCGCTCTACGCCGATCCCGGGGGCGCGTCATGTTGCCGCCGATCGCGACGAACCTGCCAGGTTCGCTGAGGTTCTTCGGGCGGTCCTGGCCTCGGGCGGCGGCGGGGAAGGTGGCTCCGGGTCAGGCTTCGACGTGGTCATCGACAACATTGCCTACCATCCGCTTCACGTGCGGTCCATCGCCGCTCTTCTCGAGGGGCGAGCGGGTCAGTATGTCCTAGTCTCCTCGTTCGTGGTCTATGAGGCTCCCGCGGCCGGGAGCGCCTCGCGTCGGAGCCGGTGCCCCATCTCCGAGGAAGAGGCCGACCTCGACCTCGCGGCGGGGAGCGAGTACGACGTCGGGAAGAGACGGTGCGAGGCGTTCCTGGTCAGGGGAGAGAACGGCCAGCAGTGCGCCATCCCGTGGACCATCCTGCGGTTCGTGAACATCGACGGGCCCGGCGACCCCTCCAACCGACGGGGATTCTTCATTGACCGCGTGGCGGACCGCGGAGGAGTGTTGATCCCGATTGACCTAGTCTCTCCATTCCAGGTCCTCTGGTGCGACGACGCCGCCCGGGCCGTGGTCCTAGCGGCCGGAAACCCCAAGGCTCTCGGACAGACCTACAACGTCGCCGGCGAGGAAATCCTTGCGCTCCCCGAGTGGCTCGACCTCATCGCCGAAACCATCGGCGCGCCGCGCCCGTTCGCCCTCGGACTTCCCATGGACGACCTTCGCCACCTGGCGGGCTTCGAGTACCGCGCCCCGCTTCCGGGCGGCCTTCTGGTTGACATCACCCGGGCGAGGAAGGACCTCGGCTACCGCTCGACCCGTGTCGACCAGTGGCTTCCGGATACTGTTGCCTGGTGGCGGGGTTCCGGTCTCGAGTCCCGGTTCTGGGAGCACCGCCCGAAGGAAGTCGAGGCAATCCGCCGTGTTCGGAAGGACCTGGGTCACCTTTCATGACGGACGAGGTGAAGCTGTCTGGCAACGTAGCCCCCCTCCCCATCATCGTTCACGGCTACTTCCCTTCCAGGGAAGTCAGGGCGGTTTCCAGCACTTCCAGGGCCTTCGCGAGGTCGGGGTCGCGGCCGGTCAGCAAATCCTCCACTGTGACGGTCACCGGATAGTCCGGGGCGATGCCTGTCAGTTCAAGGTCCAGGTTGCCCTGCCGGTCGACAAAGGGTATCCCCGGAAACTGCGCGTATTCCTCCGGCTGCGTGAGGAAGTGACTGGCGACCGCGCCGGCCGTCCAACTTGTCCCGCCGGGGTTGCCGCGGATGTCCAGGATAATGGCGTCGGCGTCCCGCACCTGGAGGAGCGCGTCCTCGACCTGCTTCTCTATCGTGTCATCGCGCCGCTGGCCGGCGTTGATCAGGATAGGGACACGGATGTAGCCGATGCGGTCGATCATCCGGAAGGTGACTCGTTCGCCGAGGCCGGCCGTGGTGAAGGGAACCGAACGCGGGACGACAACCTCCTGAACCGGCTCTTCCGGCGCCCGGCAGCAGACCACGGCTAGGCTGTACTTCTCGCCCCAGAAGGCGTACCGGTCGCGCCGCCGGACCCGCGTCGTCTCGGAGAAGACGGCAATGAAGCGTTCGGGCACGGAAGCGAGGGCTTGGGCGATGGGGCGACCGTCGATGGACAGGACCTCGGTTCCGGGGACCAGAACCCTGGCTTCCATCGGCGCCCGGGCCACCACCGACTCCACGTAGGTGCGGCCGCCGATCGTCCGCAGGTTGATGCCCGTACCGTAGGACGCGAGCCTGAGGGAATC
>CALMHV010000400.1 GCA_937863905.1 uncultured Bacillota bacterium | reverse complement strand
GCCGCGGGAGGAAGGTGGTCGTCACCTCCGTCACGCGCGACGACCTTCCGGACGGCGGGGCCGGCCAGTTCGCGGCGACCGTCCGGGCCATCCGGCGCCAGGCCCCGGGCAGCGAAGTCGAGGTTCTCGTCCCCGACTTCCGCGGCCACCCCGAGGCCCTGCGGCAGGTGATCGAGGCCCGACCCGACGTCATCGGCCACAACCTGGAGACCGTCCCGCGCCTCTACCCGGCAATCCGCCCGGGGGCGGGGTACGCGCGGTCGCTCGCCCTTGTGGTCAGCGCGTCCGCCTCGCCCGTCCCGGTGCGTTCCGGCCTGCTCCTGGGGCTGGGGGAAGAGACGGCGGAGGTCCTCGACGTCATCCGGGACCTGGCCCAGGCGGGCTGCCGCCGCCTCTGGCTCGGGCAGTATCTGCGCCCCACTCCCAGACACCATCCCGTGGCGCGGTACGCGCCCCCCGCGGAGTTCGACCGGCTGGCGGCCTACGCCCGGAAGCTGGGGTTTACCGAGGTGGCGGCCGGGCCTCTCGTGCGGTCGTCGTGTTCGAGTGGTATGCTGGACGGAGGGGAGCAGAGTCTCGTTCCGGGAGGTGACGGCCATGCAGCCGGACGCGGAGTGGTGGGTCAGAGCGGGCGAGCGCGACCTGGCGATGGCGGTTGATCTTGAGCGGCTGCAATACCACGAGGGGGCCGCTTTCCACTGCCAGCAGGCCGCGGAGAAGTTGCTCAAGGCCTTGCTGGTGCGGAAGGCCCAGACTTTGCCTCGTACGCATTCGTGCGTGGAACTACTCGAAACCACCGCCCGGTTTGGGTTGACCGCTCCGGGACCACTGGTAACGGCCGTGCGGCGCCTCGACCGCCACTACGTCGATTCCCGCTACCCCAACGGCGTCGGCGGGGCACCCGACAGGTTCTACGACGCGACCATCACCGCGGAAGCCATCCGGGACGCCCAGGATGTCGCGGCCTTCGTCCGAGGGCACCTCGCGTGAAAGCCGACCCGCTCCTGCTTCAGTTCATCACGGACCTCACGAGCCGGCTTTCCGTGGAAGCCGTCGCCGTGTTTGGCTCCCGCGGCCGCGGGGAGGCGTGGCCCGACAGCGACTACGACATCATGGTCGTCTCCGACGAGTTTGCCGGCCAGAACCCCATCCAGCGCTGGGAGCGCGTCGCTCCGTCGTGGACGGCGCTCAAGGCCGCCGACATCATCTCCGTCACGTCCGCTGAACTCCTGGCCATGGACCGCCTCATCCTCTGGGACGCCCTCCAGGACGGGAACCCCCTCTTCGACCGGGGTGTCTGGCGGGAGGCGGCCGCCCGGTTCCGGCGGAAGAAGGAGGCCGGAGAAATAGTCCCCATCAAGGGCGGCTGGCGCGTGGCCGAACCCCCGGCGTAGGCTGTCCCCAGGTCCAAGCCCACCTATCACCGCCGGTCCACCATCCCAAGGCTCCCGGGTCCACCGGCGCGTCTTCACCTCGGT
>CALMHV010000399.1 GCA_937863905.1 uncultured Bacillota bacterium | reverse complement strand
GGGCGCCGCGGAGGGCCGGTCACGGCCGCCCCTCCCGCCGCCCGGATCCGGCCGTCCGGACAAAGATGACCACCGGGATCCCCGCCCGCGCCGGGTCCACGAAGAAGACACTCCAGCCCGCCCGGGCCACCGCGCACTCGAACCCCACGATGGACACATCCCGCACATCGGCCGACGTGGTCAGAAACCTTTGGAAGAACCGGCCGAAGAGAGGGCCGGTCAGGTTGGCCAGGACCATGGCCAGGACCACGGTCAGAAGACTGAGCCGGCCCAGGCCGAGGAGAGCCGCCAGGAAGATCAGGGAGCTGGCCAGGTTGGCCGCGGCGATGGTCGTCCCGCACCGGCGATGGATGGCCAGGCCCGTCTCCCCGCTCTTGAGCCGGGCCAGCCCCTCCTCGGCCGCCGACCGGACCTCGTCCGGGTCGGCGAACCCGCGCAGAGCGAAGCCTTCTTCCCGCGAGAGGCCCTGCAGGCGAGGCGGTCCAGCCCGCTCCTCGAGCACGTTCAGGGTCGCGTGCTCCAGGGCGTGATTCTGTCTGAGGCGCCGGTTCGTGGCCACGGCCAGGAACCGCCCCGGGGCCGACAGGGCCCCGGCCAGCGACGTGGCGGCCAGCCACAGGGGAAGGATCACGAGGTTCACCAGAACGTAGATGAAGACCGCCAAGGCGAAGAGGCTGAAGAGGCCCACTATGGCCGATCGCCGAACCGGTCGCCGGCTGCCAGCCGATAGCCGTTCACGAAGTCCGGACCACTCAGGCGAGTGCCTCCCGCCGGCTGGACCAGCCGGAGGGCGAGCAGGCCCTTGCCGGTCGCCACGACGGGCGAGCCGCCGTCGAAGCCGACGACGGTCCCCGGCCCACCCAGCTTGGCCGGCTGGTCCGGCTTGCCCGCCGCTCCCCTGGCCCCCGGCGCCCGGACCATCGCGGCCCGGAGGACCTTGACCCGGCGCTCACCGAGGAACGTGTAGGCCCCCGGCGCGGGCAGCAAGGCCCTCACCTGCCGCTCGATCTCGGCGGCGGGGCGGCGCCAGTCCACGATCTCGTCCTCGGGACCGAGCCGTGGCGCCGGCGCCGAGGGGCCGGAAGGCTGCGGCCTGGGCGCGACCGTCCCCGTCCCCAGGAGTTCCAAGGTGTGCAGGACCAGTTCCGCCCCGACGGTGGCCAGCTTGTCGTGCAGGGTCCCGCCCGTGTCGTCGGGCCCGATGGGAACCTCGCGCTGGGCGAGGATGTCCCCGGTGTCCACACCGGCGTCCATCTTGATCATCGTCACCCCGGTCACGCTCCGCCCGTCCAGGATGGCTCTCTGGATGGGTGCGGCGCCCCGGTAGTCGGGAAGCAGGGAGGCGTGCAGGTTGAGGCATCCCAGCCGGGGAGCGGCCAGGACGGGCTCGGGCAGGATGACCCCGTAGGCGACGACGACGGCCACCTCGGCCCGCCATCCGGCGAGAACCTTGGCTAAAGAGGCCTTGGCCTCGGAGGAGCTTCCCTGCCAGACCGGCAGACCGAAAGCCTGGGCCGTCTGCTTGACGGCGGAGGCCCGGATGAGGTGACCGCCTCTCCCGACCGGCCGGTCGGGCTGGGTGGCGACGCCGACCACGGCGTGGCCGGCGGCCACGAGAGACTCCAGAGTCGGACAGGCGAAACCCGGCGTTCCCAGGAAAGCGACCCGCAGCGGGTGAGATGTCCCCGGGTCGCCGGCATCGCCGGCGCCAACGGCATCGACAGCGCCGACGGCATCGCCGGCGCCGACGGCATCGGCCCATTCCGCTCCGGGCAGCCCCGGGCCCGGCGGGCCGCCCAGCCCGGTCGGCTCCGCCTCGGACGTCGCCGAGGGCTCGACGCGCTCCACGGACCTGGCCCGGTCCAGGATGACGACCCCGTCGAGATGGTCCAGTTCGTGCTGGAGGACCCGGGCCAGGAAGTCCTCGGCCTCGATCCAGGCCGGACGGCCGTCCAGGCCCAGCCCTTCCACACCCACGGTCTGGGCCCGCTCCACCTCGGCCAGGAGGCCGGGAAAACTGAGACACCCTTCCCAGTCGACGGCGGCGCCGGCCGCCCGGGTTATCTTGGGGTTGACGAGGACGCGCAGGCCGTCTCCGGTATCCACGATGATGAGCCGGCGCGATACCCCGACCTGCGGGGCGGCCAGACCGACCCCCCGGTGGGCTCGCATGGTCTTGACCATGCGGGCGGCCAGCCGGCTGGCGTCGGCGCCCAAGCGCCTGATGGGGGAAGCGACCCGGCGCAACACGGGGTCGCTGAAAGTGCGGATGATCACCTCGAGGAGCCCATCCCCTCCGGACCTTCCCCCAATTACAGCACGCTGGTAGGGTCAACGTCAACCGCGGTGACCGGGCCATCGGCGGCGCGGCGACGGCCGCCGCGAGCCTCGTGTCCGGTCGCCTGGCGAACCGCGGCCTTCACGCCCTCGAGTCCGGCCTCAAGGTCCGGGCAGAAGACCAGGACGTGCCACCGGTACCGGCCCCTAAGCCGGGCGAGGGGCGCCGCGGCGGGCCCGCCGTAGCGCGGGCGGTCGGGGGCGCCCAAGACAAGAGGCTGGCTGTCAAAACCCTGCCGGTCCAAGGCCCTGGCAAAGGCCTGGCTCGCCTCGCGGGCCTTGCCCTCGTCCGGGTCGCTGAACTCCACGCGCACCAGGTGGCGCCAGGGCGGGTAGCCGAGGGGCCGTCTGGCTTCCAGTTCGGACAGGGCGAAGGCCTTGTAGTCCTGGCCGGCGGCGGCCACCACCGCCGGATGCTCCGGGCTGTAGGTCTGGATGATGACCCGGCCCGGACGCTCGTCCCGGCCGGTCCGGCCGGCCGCCTGGGTGAGCAGGCGGAAGGTCTTCTCCGCCGAGCGGAAGTCCGGGAGGTGCAGGCCGGAGTCGGCGGCCACGGCCGCCACCAGGGCGACCCCCGGGATGTCCAGGCCCTTGGCCACCATCTGCGTGCCGACCAGGACGTCGGCCTGTCCCGCCTGGAAGAGGGCCAGGACGCGCGCGGCCTCGCCCCGGCGCACGACGTCGGCGTCGAGCCGCACCACCCTGGCTTCGGGAAAGGCGAGCCGGGTCTCCTCCTCAATCTTCTGCGTACCGGCCCCGAAGTAGCGGACGCGATGCCCGCCGCAGCCGGGGCAGCGGGACGGCGCGGCTTCGTGGCGGCCGCAGTAGTGGCAGGCGAGGTCGGTCTCCGGGCTGTGATAGGTCAGGGAGACGTCGCAGTCCGGGCAGCGGGCGACCCAGCCGCAGTCGCGGCAGAGGATGAAGGTGGAGTGCCCCCGGCGGTTCAGAAAGAGGATGGCCTGCCGGCCCTGGGCCAACGACTCGCCCAAGGCCAGGGTGAGCGCGCGGCTGAAGGTGCTCCGGTTCCCGGCCGCCAACTCGGCCCTCATGTCCACGGTCTGGACGGGGGGAAGCCCCTGACCGCCGGCCCGGGTCGGCAGTTCGAGGAGGTCATACTCCCGGGTCAGCGCCCGGTGATAGGTCTCCAGTGAGGGCGTGGCGCTGGCCAGGATGAGGGCGGCCCCTTCGCGGGAGGCGCGCCAGGCGGCCACCTCCCGGGCGTGGTAGCGCGGGGCCTTCTCCTCCTGTTTGTAGGAGTCCTCATGTTCCTCGTCCAGGACGATGAGCCCAAGGCGGGCGAGGGGCGCAAACACCGCGGACCTCGCCCCGACGACGACATCGGCCTCTCCCCGCAGGACGCTGTCCCAGGCCTCGCTCCGCTCGCGACCTCCGAGGTAGCTGTGGGCCACGGCCACCCGCGCCTTCCCCAGGTGGGCCCGCACGCGGTCCAAGGTCTGCGGGACCAGCGACACTTCCGGGACGAGGATTAGGGCCTGACGCCCCTGGGCCAGGGCCTCGGCCGCCGCTCTCAGATAGACTTCCGTCTTGCCGCTGCCGGTGACCCCGTGCAGGACGAAGATGCGCCCCCCAGCCCCGGCGGTCTCCCCCGGCCGCCCGCCGCCGAGCCCGGCCGAGATGCGGGCGAGGGCGGCCTCCTGGGCCGGGGTCAGGCGCAGGGCGGCGCTTCCCGGCGCGGTCGGCGCCGGCTCGCTCCCGCTGAGCGGCTCGCCCCCGCTGGACGGCTCGCCCCCGCTGGGCGGTTTGGCCGCCTGCCCGCGAACCCGCGCCTTGACCGTCTCGGCCGCCGTGACCGCGAGCCCCTTCTTGACCAGTTCCCGGAGGGCGGCCACGGCCCGCGGCCCGTGTCGTTTCCGAAGGGCGCCCGTGTTGGCGGGACCGCCCAGAAGGTCCCGAAGGACGGCCGCCTGGACCGGGGCTCGCCCGCCCAGCTTCGCCAGGGCCTCTTCCGCCTCGGCGGCGGGAACGGCCAGCCGCCCCACCGTCCGCGCCCGCGACAGGCCGCGACCTGGAAGCGACGCCTGGAGGACCTCGCCGGGCTGGCAGAGGTAGCGGCGGGCCGTCCAAACGGCAAGCTCGAGGGAACTCGCGGGAAAAGCGGGCCGGGCGTCGATGACCCCGGCGATGTCGCGGAGGCGGTCCGGGGCGATACCGGAACCGGTCTTCACCCGAACGCAGAACCCCTCGACCGCCCGGCCGCCCAGGGGAACGACGACGCGGACGCCAGGCGCCACTTGGCCGACGAGGGCCGGGGGGATACGGTAGTCGAAGACACCGTCGTCACCCGCCGTGGCGACGGCCGGAGCGACCTCGGCCACGGGAAGGTCGGCGGTGACGGGAGGGGCCGGCTCAGGCCCGGCCACAACGCCCGCCACCCTCGGTCCGAGGCCCGTTGGTCTGGTCCAGCAGGCGGGCGACCCTGTCGAACACGGCCCGGGCGGCCTCTCGCTTGGACAGGAGGGGCAACTCCTCGGCCTCGCCGTCCCGGCCGAGGATGGCGATCCGGTTGGTCTCGCTCCCGAAGCCGGCCGCGGCGTCCCCGGCCACGGGATTGGCCACGATAAGGTCGAGGTTCTTGGCCGCGAGTTTGGCCCGGGCGCTCGCCAGGAGATCATGGGTCTCGGCCGCGAAACCGACAAGGATGGGCCGGCTCGAACCGGCGGCCCTCTTCTTCTCGCCCACCTCGCGGATGATGTCGGGAGTCAGGGCGAAGGCCACGTTGAGGTCCAGCTCGCCCTTCTTGAGCTTCCGGCCGGCGGCCCGCGCCGGGGCGAAGTCGGCCGGGGCCGCCGCCATGACGACCACGCCGGCGCTCTCGGTCTCCCCGGCCAGAGCTTCCCGCATCTCGGCCGTTGTCGTCACCTTGACGAGGCGGACCTCGTGCGGCGCCGGAAGCTCGCTCGGCCCGGAGACGAGGACGACCTCGGCTCCCCTTTCCCGGGCCTCGGCGGCCAGGGCGTAGCCCATCCGCCCGGTCGAAGGGTTGGAAACGAACCGGACGGGGTCGAACGGCTCGCGCGTGGGGCCGGCCGTCACGACGACCTTCACGCCCCGGAAATCCCCGGGGCCGAGAAGACGCAGGCAGGCCGCCAGGATGCGCTCCGTCTCCGGGTAGCGACCGGCTCCGACGCTACCGGAAGCCAGCCGACCGGTGTCGGGTTCCATCACTTCGTGGCCGAAACCCCGGAGAGTCTCAATGTTCCGCTTCACGGCCGGGTGCCCGTACATGTTGACGTTCATCGCCGGCACGAACAGGACGGGGCAGGTCAGGGCGAGCAGGGTCGTCGAGAGGAAGTCTTCGGCCAGCCCGCCCGCCGCCTGGCCAATGATGTTGGCTGTCGCGGGAGCGACGACGGCCAGGTCGGCGCGTTCGGCCAAGGCCACGTGTTCCACGTTCCATCGCTCGGGCGGAGCGAAAAGGTCGGTATGGACGGGGTTGCCGGAGACGGTCTGGAAGGTCAGCGGCGAGACGAACTTCGTGGCGGCCTCGGTCATGACGACCTGCACGTCGGCCCCGAGTTCCCGGAGCCGGCTGATGAGCAAAGGCACCTTGTAGAGGGCGATGCCCCCGCAGGCGCCTAGGAGGACGGTCCGCCCCGCCGGCACGTCAGCGCGAACCGGGCTTGGCCGGCTCCCAGGTGACCTTGCCCTCGAAGATCTCCTGGAGGGCGATGGTGACCGGCTTGTGCGAACGGGTATCCACCAGCTTGGGATGGCCCTCCATGAGTTGGCGCCCGCGCTTGGCGGCGGCCAGAACCAGCGTGTACTTGCTGTCCACTTTCTTCAACAGTCCTTCAAGAGGGGGTGTCATCATGCGTGTCCGTTGTCTTCCCCTTTCCTATCGCCGGCGGGCGACGCCGCCGTGAAGCCCCGCAAGACCTCAGCCTGCCGCTCGGTCCGGCACCGCTCGGCCACGACGACGGCCTCCAGGCGCCTCGCCGCCTCCTCTACCTCGCCGTTAATGATAACATAGTCGAACTGGCAGGCCGCGCGGATGACGTCGATGGCCGCCTCCAGGCGCAGGCGGCGGTCCTGGCCCGTCTCGGTCCCCCGGCGAGTGATGCGCTCGCCCAGAATCTCCAGGGACGGGGGCAGGATGAAGACGAGGACGGCGTCGGGCATCTTCAGTTTGACCTGCCTGGCCCCTTGGATGTCCAGGTCCAGCAGGACGTCTACCCCTGCGTCGCGGTGGTTCTCGACTTCGGCCACCGGTGTGCCGTACCTGTTCCCGTAGACCCAGGCCCACTCCAGAAACCGGCCCTGGGCCACGCCCTCGAGAAACCGCTCCTCGGCCACAAAAAAATAGTGCACCCCGTCGACCTCCCCCGCACGGCGGGGTCGGGTGGTGACCGATACCGAGAACCTAAGGTTCGGGCACCTTTCGAGAAGGGCTTGGCAGAGGGTTCCCTTGCCGGCGCCGGAGGGCCCGGAGACTACGAACAGAAGACCCTTCGTGGCCATGCTCCTACCCCTCTCCCCGTCAGACCTCCTCGTCGGTCCCAGGTTCCACCTTGGAAAGCATCCGATGGGCCACCGTCTCGGGCTGCACGGCTGACAGGATGACATGACCACTGTCGGTGACGATCACCGACCGCGTCCGTCGACCATAGGTCGCGTCGATAAGCGTTCCTTCGTCTCTGGCTTTCTGGACTATCCTCTTCACGGGCGCCGACTCCGGGCTGACAATGGCTACGATGCGTCCGGCCGAGACAAGATTGCCGAAACCAATATTAACGAGTTGGATGGCCATTAGTGCGGTTGTCCGCCCCCTATCGACTACCGCCGAACCGCTCGAGAAGGGCCTCACGCTGGCGCTTGCCGAGACCCTGCACGCGCCGAGAGCCGTCGATCCCGATCTCGTCCATGATCTTGCGAGCCGTGGTCTTCCCGACGCGCGGGAGAGAGGCCAGCAAATAGGCCACCCGCATCTTGGCGAGAACCTCGCCATCCGACTTGTCGAGGGCCTCCTTGAGGGAGAGAGCCCCCTTCTTCAGCTTCTCGCGGATGCGCTTCCTCTCGGACCGCATCTCCTGCGCCTTGCCGAGAGCCTGGCGGCGTTGCCCCATAGTCAGAACTGGAAGAGCCATCAAGTCACCTCCTCTCATTCTACATTCTGGATCTGCTCGCGTACTTTTTCAAGTTCACTCTTCATCTCAATCACCGCGCGACCGATCTCCGGGTCCTGGGTCTTCGAGCCGATCGTGTTGACCTCGCGCACCAACTCCTGGAGGATGAACTCCGCCTTCCGCCCTACGGGCTCATCCGCCGCGGCCAGATTCCGGAACTGCTCGAGATGGCTCGCGAGCCTCACCAGTTCCTCCGTGATGCTCGACCTCTCGGCGTAGAGCACGATTTCGGTCGTCAGGCGTTCCTCTCCCAC
>CALMHV010000398.1 GCA_937863905.1 uncultured Bacillota bacterium | reverse complement strand
CCGTTCAAGCTGTTGGAGGTGTGCGACCTCCGGGCCGAGTTCCGGACGGCCCGGGGTCGCCTCCGGGCCGTGGACGGGGTCAGTTTCGACCTGGACGCGGGGGAGACCCTGGCCATTGTCGGCGAGTCCGGCTCGGGCAAGAGCGCGACCGCCCTGTGCCTGCTCCGGCTACTCCCCGACCCGCCCGGGCGGATCACCGGGGGCCGCGTGCTCTTGCGCGGGCTCGACCTTCTGAGTCTGGGCCCCGAGGAGATGGTGGGGGTGCGGGGCCGCGAGGTGGCCATGGTCTTCCAGGAGCCGGCCACGGCCCTGAACCCGATTCTGACCATCGGGGAGCAGGTGGCCGAGGCGGTGCGGGCCCACCGGGGCCTCCGTGGCCGGGCCGTCGGCCGGGCGGTCCTCGACGCCTTGGCCCAGGCGGGCCTGCCCTCACCGGAGAGCCGCGTCCGCCGGTATCCCCACGAGCTCAGCGGGGGTATGAAACAGAGGGTGGTCATCGCCATCGCCCTCGCCTGCGAACCGGCGGTCCTCATCGCCGACGAGCCGACCACGGCCCTGGACGTCACGGTCCAGGCTCGGCTGCTCGACCTTCTCGCCTACCTCCAAGCCAGGCTCGGGCTGGCCATCCTCCTCATCACCCACGACCTCGGCGTCGTGGCTCGGACGGCGGACCGCGTCGGCGTGCTGTACGCGGGCCACTTGGTGGAGACGGCCCCGGTCGTCGAGTTCTTCCGGCGGCCGCTCCACCCGTACTCGCGGGGTCTTTTGGCCGCCTCCCGCCTGGCCGGCCCAGGGGGCGGGCGTCTCCAGGCCATCGAAGGCGGCGTGCCCGACCTTCTCGACCTTCCGCCGGGGTGCCCGTTCGCCCCGCGCTGCGGGCTAGCTCGCCCGGCAGGCCGGCGGGCGGGGCCGTGCGGCGACGCGTTCCCGCCGCCCACCCGGGCGGGGGAGGGTCATGTCGTCCACTGCTGGCATCCGGGGGTGACGACGTGAGGAACTCGGCCGGGAGCGCCCGGCCCGTCCTCTTGGGCGAGAACCTGGTGAAGGTCTGGGGTCGTCGCCGGGGGCCGACGTCGCGCCCGGTCTCGGGGCCGCCCCGCCCCGCGGTGGATGGCGTGTCCCTCCGCGTCGCGGCGGGAGAGACCTTCGCCCTCGTCGGGGAGTCCGGGTGCGGGAAGACGACCCTGGCCCGCATGGTCGTCGGTCTTCTCCGTCCGACGGCGGGCCGGGTGCTGATCGACGGGGTCGACGCCTGGCGAGGGGGGAAGGACGTCGCCGGCGCCCGGCGCCGGGTGCAGATCGTCTTCCAGGACCCGGGGGCGGCCCTCGACCCCAGGCAGCGCGTCCGCGCCGCCGTCGGCGAGCCCTTCCTGGTGCACCGCCTGGGCTCTCCGGGCTGGCAGCGCCGGGAGACCGACCGGCTCCTCGAACTGGTCGGGCTCGGCCCCGGCGAAGGCGACCGCTACCCCCACATGCTCTCCGGCGGGCAGCGGCAGCGCGTGCTCATCGCCAGGGCCCTCGCCCTCAAACCGGGGCTGGTCGTCCTGGACGAGCCCGTCTCGGCCTTGGACGTCTCGGTCCGAGCCCAGATCCTGAACCTCCTCCGGGACCTGCAGTCGGAGATGGGGCTCGGCTACCTTCTCATCAGCCATGACCTGGGCGTCGTCCGGCGCGTGGCCGGCCGGGTGGCGGTCATGCACGCCGGGAGGGTGGTGGAGGAAGGACCGGTGGAGGACATCTGGTCGTCTCCGGGCCACCCCTACACCCGGGCTCTCCTTGCGGCCGTCCCGGTGCCCGACCCGTCGCGGCGCCCGCCCCCGCCCGCGCTTCCTCCGACGGAGCCGCCGCCGGCCGGGGAGCGGAACCGGGCCTGCCTCTACCAGCCGTCTTGCCCGGCGGCCGGCCGCTCCTGCCTCCGGCAAAAACCCGCCCTAGCCCCCGGGCCAGGCCAGACGCCGGCGCCGGACCATCTCGTCGCCTGCCATTTCCCGCTCTTGGCGAATTGATGGGTTCGAACCAAAATGGCGGAAAACGGACCTGCTTCCAGCGTTATTGACCAGCGTTCCCGCGCCCAAACCCCAGGAAAGGCCCGACGAGGGCAGAAATGACTGTTTCTGATTCTATTTATGACTATTCCTGACCTATCGTGGACCGGAGGGCGAGAGCATGCGGCTGGGGCGAGGCGTCGTCGCACTCTTGATCGCGCTCGCCTTTGTCAGCCTCACGTACGTGGTCGGCTGGGCGGCCGGGCCTCACTCGGGGAAGATTCAGAGTGCGGACCGGGAGGGCAACAGGATGGCGACCACACCGGACGGCCCAGTCGGCGGCACGACCCCCGGGAACGGCGCTTCGCTTCTTGCGGCCAGGCCGTCCCAGGAGTCTCCGAGCGACCTCATCCTTCGCTCCCAGCTTCCCTCGGGCGCCTTCCGGCTCAAGCCGGACGACTCCCGGATCATCCCGTACTTCGCCAATCTGGCGGCCGTGGCTTTGGTCGGAAATCACGCCGACGACGTGCGCCGGTACCTGGAGTGGTACCTGGCCGGCCTCAACGGGCCCGACAGTTGGGGCCTGGACGGGACCATCTACGACTACACCCTGGACCGTGACGGGGGCGAACGCCCGACCGGGAAGTACGATTCGGCCGATTCCTACGCGGCGACGTTCCTCACCCTGCTCCGGCGGTACCTGGACGTGACCGGTGATGTGGAGTTCGTCGGCGCGAACCTCCCGGACGTCAGGCGCGTGGCCGCCGTGATCACCAGGCTCCAGGACGAGGATGGGCTGGTCTGGGCCAAAGCCAACCGTCGGGAGAAATACCTCATGGATAACGCGGAGGACTACCGGGGGCTCACGGATTACGCCGCGGTCCTGGCCCGACTGGGCCTACGCGAGGAAGCTTCTCTCGCCGCCGGCGCCGCCGAGCGGGTGAAGGGCGGGGTCGAGGCCAGGCTGTGGAACGCGGAGCGGGGGACCTACGATTGGGCGATTTACACGCTGTGGCTGGGCCACCGCCGACTGGGCGAGATCTCCCGCCCGTCCGGCTGGGAACGCTGGTACCCGGACACCGTGGCTCAGGTCTTCCCGGTCATCTCCGGTCTGCTCGAGCCGTCGGACCCGAGAGCCGGGGCCTTGTACGAGGGCCTCAACGCCTCTCATCCCGGCTGGGTCAGCCAGGCCAAGCCTGACCCGCATCCCTGGTCCGTCCTGGGCTACGCGGCCGCCATCATGGGCGACACCGGGCGGGCCAGGATGTTCGTCGGCGCCACGGCCGCTACCTACCTCCAGGAACACGGGCCGTACTCGGGCCTGTCGTGGGAACTGGGCTACCACCTCCTCACCACCGACCTCCTAGGCGAAGAAGGGAGCCCCACCGAGGCTTCCGAGCCCGGCGGAGACTGACCGCTCACCCTCAGGCCCGCGGGTTACGGGTCACCTTCACTATCTCACCATCGCTCAGGCTGAAAACGACGTCGGCCGCCTCGGCCACCTTGGCGTCGTGGGAGACGACGATGAAGGTCTGGCCGCGCTCTCGGTTCAGCCTCACGAAAAGGCGAATCATCTCTTCCCCGGTTTTGGTGTCGAGGTTGCCCGTCGGCTCGTCAGCCAGGACCAGGGCGGGGTCGTTGGCCAGGGCCCGCGCGATGGCCACCCTCTGCTGCTCGCCTCCGGACATCTGCAGGGGAAGGTGGCTTATCCGTTCGCCGAGGCCCACGGTCTCCAGGAGTTCGGTGCCCTTGCTTCGGCAGGCCCGGGCCGGTTTGCCGGTGAAGCGCATGGGGAGCATCACGTTCTCCAGGGCCGACAGGTGGCTGATGAGATTGAAGAACTGGAAGACGAACCCGATCTTCCGTCGCCGCAAGAGAGCGAGACCGTTCTCGCGGAGACGGCTGTACCTCTGCCCGTCGAGAACCACATCACCGCTGGCGGGGCGGTCGAGACCACCGAGCAGGCCGAGGAGAGTGCTCTTGCCGCAGCCCGAGGGTCCGACCACGGCGGCGAACTCCCCGGACCCGACCGCGAGGTTCACGTCCTTGACCGCGTAGATCGTCTTGCCGAGGTAGAAGGTCTTGTTGAGGTCCTTGGTCGAGATGACCGGGACCTGGCCGCCGTCGCCGGCGTGCGGGGGGGAACGGGATTCGGGCTTCACGTCTTTAGCCTCCCCTGAGCGTGTGACTCTCCGTTCAACTCGGCCAGGGGATTCCCTGGCGGCGAAGTCCCCGGGCCGCGAAAGGGGAATCGGTAATTCCCGGGAAACTTGCGATGTCTCGGGCCGTAGTAAGAAGCATGGCCCGGGATAGTCTACCGTCAGAGGAGGGGCCGGCCCATGTGGTTTCTGGCCATTGTTCTGGGGGCCTTGGTGGTGGCCGTCTTCCGCCTGACCACCCGGTACCACTACGGCCCCCGCAGCCGCCGTCTCCTGGCCGCGGAAGTAGCGGGAAGTCTCCTCCTCGGTCTCGGTCTTTCCCGTTGGTGGCTCTTCGTCTCCGCCACCGGCGTCTACCTCATCCTCGCCGGCCTCGCGGTCTCGGTCGTCGTCTTCATCCTGGCCGCTCTGACGACGGCGGAGGTTCTCCGCAAGAGCCGCCAGCGGGTCTTCGACGAACGCCTCTTTGCCCTCCAGGCCCAAGAGCAGACGCTCACGGCCGAACTCAACAAGGCGAACCGGATGATGCAGGCCGAGATGAGGCGGGAGGAGGTGGCCGGCTCGGACGCCCGGGCGCAGGAGGGCCGGCTGGCCTCGGACCGCCAGAGGATTGAGACCTGGAAACACGCGAGCGGGACGGCCCGCATCAGGTCGCTCAAAATCGAGGAGTGGGAGGGCGAGTTCCGGGCTCTGGACCCGGCCGGGCTGGACGCCCGGCAGACGGCCCTGGAAGCCGAGCGGAGCGGGAAGCCCGACCCCGAGCGGGTCGCCCAGATCGAGGTTCTGCTGGCCCTCGTGAACATCGCCCAGGACAGCGTTCTGATGGCCTCGCCCGTCCCGGTCGTGCCCGAGCCGGGAGTTCGCGACCTCGTCCGCCGGCGGCGGGAACTCGAAGGTGAACTGGCCGGCGTCCGGGCCGAGTTGGGGAACTGGCAGCGCCGCCTGTCAGACTTCCTCGCCAAGGAGATTGTCCTGGACTAGGACCGGAAGGAGGCCGCTGAGCCGTGAGCGTTCTTAGCCGGTACCGGACGAAGATCCGCCTGTCGCCCACACGCGAAGTCGATGGGAAAGTCGACCCCACCTGGCGACTGATGCAGGAAGCCGTCGAGGCCACGGCCCAGGATCTCGGCGGCCGGGTCGCCGACCGCGTCCTCGACGCCTACAACAAGAGCGTCGTCTGCGACTTCGCCGTGATCACTCCGGGGTTCCCCCGGGGCGTGGGCGTCCGGGTGGACTCCACCGGGGCCGTGACGTTCCTTTACGACCATTACGACCAGTCGGGCCGCGGCTACAGGCGGGCCGCCGCCGATATCTCCGAAGGGATTGTCCAGAACTACACCGCCTTGGCCGTGGCCAAGGCCCTGGCCGAGATGAACTACTCGGTCGAGGTCGATGAGGCCCGCGAGGGCCCCACGGGAGCCAGGGCGGTCGTGGTCAGGGGGAGTCTCTGAGTCATGACGCGCAAGGTGAGGGTGAAAGTCGGGATCGACGGGGCCGTGGAGGCCGATTTTGTCGGGTTCTCCGGCTCCGACTGCCTCGAGGAGGCCGAGAAGCTGGCGGAGAACCTGGCCCGCTTCGGACTGCTCGTCGACCCAACCTCCGTCCGCAAGAAGACCCAGGCCGAGCTGGAGGCGGAGTCCGGGACGACCCAGGAGGAGCGGGACCCGGTCCCGGCCCAGCGCAAGTGAACCGCCGGGCGGCCCAGACCGCGGTCGCGCCCGCACGGCCGTCGCCGGCCCGACCGCGAAGCTTCCTCGAGGTCCGGGTGGCCGCGGGACGGGTGGAGATTCTGGAGTTCGGCGGTCTGGGGCGGTCCGAGAGGCTGCGGGCCCATCTCCGCCGGTTGGGGCTAGCGACCTACGAGGAATGGAGTTCTCCCTGCGGATAGGAGCGTCGACCACGTGGGCAACGACATCTACGATGCCGGCTGGATAGAGGGCGGTCTGCTCAAGCGGAAGAGCAACTACTCCCCGGTCGTCTGTTTCGAGACCACCGACCCCAAGCGCCTCCTGCAACTCAAGTCCCACCTGCTGGCGCACCCCGAGTACGGGCGGACGGGGAACATCTGGGTCTACGACCAGTGGGACGGCCTTGGCCGCCTGGCCCGGCAGGGCGAGGAGGTTGTCACCGAACCGTTCCACAAAGAGGCGGGGTCATCCGCCCTGGCCAAGAAGCTCGGTGACGAGGCCGGCCGGGTGACCGAGTTCCGGGCCGCCCTCAAAGAAGTCGACCGGCGCCTCCGCGACCCGCACACCGTCCTCATCGTTCAGAACATCTCGGAGAACCGGGAGCATGACACCGGCCTCCTGAGCGCCCTGAAGGCCTGGGCCATCGACCCCCTGGTCATCGCGAGCGGCTCGGTGATCTTCCTGGTCACCTCGGCCGTGGAGCGCGTGCTCGACGATCTGACCCGCGAACTCTCCGTCATCATCACCGTGGACCCTTCCTCCGGCGACGAACGGCAGCGCCTCATCCAGACGACCGCCCGGGAGTTGGAAGTGGCCCTGCGCGAGGAACAGGTCACCGAACTCGTCATCGCCACGGCCGGCCTGAACCTGCACCAGCTCGAGAGCATCCTCCTTGAGACCTACTTCATGGACAAGCAGTTCGCGATGGCCCGCCTCAAGACCCTCAAGTCCGAGTTGGTGAAGAAGTCGGGGGTCCTCGAGGTCACCGACCCCTGGGCCACCTTCGACGATATCGGCGGCTACCAGGTCATCAAGGACTTCGTCCACCGCAACATCATCGACGTCCTCTCCCGGCCCGACCGCGCCCGCCGCCTCGGCGTCCCCTTGCCCCGCGGCCTGCTTCTCTTCGGCCCGCCCGGCACGGGCAAGAGCCTGTTCGCCAACGCCCTGGCCAGCGAGATCAACCTGCCCTTCATCAACTTCGTCACCGAGAACATCTACTCCAAGTGGCTGGGCGAGTCCGGGCAGAACATGAAGAACGCCATCCGCCTGGCGGAGAAGATGTCGCCGGCCGTGGTCTTCGTGGACGAGATAGACCGCTTCGGCAAGCGCACCGAGGCCGGCGACTCGGCCAGCGAGGAGACGCGCCGGGTCTTCTCCCAGTTCCTGGAGTGGCTCGGGCGCCCCGACCGCGAGGCCATCATCGTGGGCACGACCAACGTCCCGGGCCACCTGGACGAGGCCTTCACGCGCACCGGTCGGTTCGACTACAAGATTCCCTTCTTGTTCCCGGGGTCGGCGGCGCGACTCGAGGTCATGCGCGTTCACCTGGGCCTCACCGGCAGCGACCGGCGGTACCGTCCTCCGCTGGCCATGACGGAAAAGGACCTCCTGGAGTACCTCACGCGGGTCATCGTCCCGAAGACGGCCACCTTCTCCGGCGCCGAACTCGAGGAGGTCGTCACTCGCTCCAAGCGCAACGCCTTCAGGCGGGGGGCCGACGCGCTGGGCCTCGAGGACTTCGACTCCGCCGTGGCGAGTTTCCGCATCGATACCGCCCAGCGCGGCCGGGTCATCGGGACCTACCTCGACGAGGCCAGGCGTCTGACCGACGACCAGGCCTTCCTCGACGAGATCCAGGCGGAGATGGGCGTGGCGGGCCGCGCCTAGCCCCACCGCATAGCC
>CALMHV010000397.1 GCA_937863905.1 uncultured Bacillota bacterium | reverse complement strand
GCCGACCGACTGGCCGCCGACCGACTGGCCGCCGGCCGTGGCTTCGGCGGTCGTGGCTTCGGCGGCCGCGAAGGTCTCCAGGAACTCCTTGACCGCCGCCTCAAGCTGGGCCAAGCTCTCGTCGCTAAGACGCTCCTCCTTGGCGATATCGGCCAGGAGGCTCGCCTTGTTCGCGTGGAGGAAGCGCAGGTACTCCTTCTCGAAGGCCCGCACCCGCGGTACGGGAAGGGTGTCGATGAACCCGTTGACCCCGGCGTGGAGGACGACGACCTGCTCTTCCATGGCCAGAGGCTCGTACTGGTCCTGTCTCAGAAGCTCCATCATCCGTTCGCCGCGGGCCAGCCGGGCCTGGGTGGCCTTGTCCATGTCCGAGGCGAACTGAGAGAACGCGGCCAGTTCGCGGTACTGGGCGAGGTCCAGCCGGAGCCGTCCGGCGACCTGCTTGATCGCCCGGACCTGGGCCGCGCCACCGACGCGCGACACCGAGATACCGACGTTGATGGCCGGGCGGAACCCGGCGAAGAAGAGGTCGGTTTCCAGGAAGATCTGCCCGTCGGTGATGGAGATGACGTTCGTCGGGATGTAGGTGTGGATGTCGCCGGCCTGGGTCTCGATGATAGGCATCGAGGTCAAGGAGCCGGCGCCGAGTTCGTCGCTGAGCTTGGCCGCGCGTTCGAGGAGCCGGGAGTGCACGTAGAAGACGTCGCCCGGGAAGGCCTCGCGGCCCGGCGGACGGCGCAGGAGGAGCGATAGTTCACGATAGGCGACGGCGTGTTTGCTGAGGTCGTCGTAGCCGACGAAGGAGTGCTCACCGCGGTACATCCAATACTCACCCATGGCCGTCGCGGCGTAGGGGGCCAGAAAGAGCATGGGGGCGGGCTCACTGGCCGAGGCGACCACGACGGTGGTGTAGTCCATCGCCCCAGTCTGGCGTAGTCTCTCGACCACGGTCACCACGGCCGACGTCTTCTGGCCGATGGCCACGTAGAAGCAATGGACGCCCTTGCCCTTCTGGTTGATGATGGTATCCAGGATGATGGCCGTCTTCCCCGTCTGGCGGTCGCCGATGATGAGCTCGCGCTGGCCCCGGCCGATGGGGGTCATGGCGTCGATGGACTTGAGACCGGTATAGAGCGGCTGGTGGACGGCCTTGCGGGCCACGACGCCCGGGGCCAGGAACTCGACCGGCCGGGTCTCGCTCGCCTCGACGGGTCCCTGCGCGTCGATAGGCTGGCCAAGGGAGTTGACGACCCGACCCGTCAGGCCCGGCCCGACCGGCACCTGGATGATGCGCCCGGTGCGGCGGACTTCATCGCCCTCCTTGATGTGGCTGAAATCGCCAAGAAGGACACAGCCGATGTTGTCCTCTTCGAGGTTCAGGGCAATGCCGAAGACCCCGCCCGGGAACTCGAGCAGTTCGGAGGACATGGTCCGCTCTAGCCCGTGAACACGGGCGATACCGTCACCGACTTCGATAACGGTCCCCACGTCCGAGACCTCGACGGCCGCGTCGTAGCTCTCGATCTGCTTTCTCAGGATGGCAGTGATCTCTTCGGGTCTAATGGCCATGGTCTAGACACCCACCCTTGCCTTCGCTAGATGCTCGCCTAGGCGCTCGAGCCGGCGCCGGAGCGAGGCGTCGAAAAGGCGATCGTCAACCTTCACCTGCAGCCCGCCGATGAGCGACGGGTCGACGACGAAGTTGGCGCGGACCCGGCGCCCGAGTTTCCCGGTCAGGGCCAGGCCGAGCTTCCGGCGACCGTCCTCACCGAGTTCCACGGCCGTGCGGATCTCGACGTCGACCAGGCCCTCGGCCCGGTCGGCCAGGGCCTGGTACGCCCGGGCCACATCAGGAACGTAAGCTTCCCGCCGCTTGTCCACGGCGAGCCAAAGGAAGTTGCGGACCAAGAGATGGAGGCCGCGAGCCTCGCCCTGGCTGGGGCCACCGGGCGAGCCCTTGGCCGGGCCGGCGGCGCCCACGGCCGCCGCCAGGCCGGCAACGAGCCGCTTCTTGGCCTCGGCCGCCACGCGGTCGCCGGTCATGAAGACCCGGAGGCGGTCGTCATCCCAGATGGCCGCGACTGCGGTCTTGAGGTCGCGCCCGACCTCGGCCGTGGCCTTCGCGCCCTGGGCCGCCTGGAAGAGAGCTTGAGCGTAACGCCGGGCGACCGCGCTGCCTTGAGCCAAGTGGAATACCTCCTATCCAACCCGTCCGGCCAGGACGAAGACGATGGCGAAGACGAACAGCGTCAGGGCCTCCATGAAGACCAGGGCGAGCATCATGCTCGTCCGGGCCGACCCGGCCTCCTCCGGCCGCTTCCAGGTGGCCTTGAGGGCCGAGGCCGCCGTGCCGCCCTGAGCCAGGGCCGAACCGATGGCCGCGATGGCCATGGCCAGGACCGCCCCCGCGGCGAACGGGCCGCTCTCCGGGGTGACCCGCCCCGCCAGAACAAAGACAATGGCGAAGACGAACAGGGTCAGGGCCTCCATGAAGACCAGGCCGAGCATCATCGTGGTGCGGATACTGCCGGCGACGCCGGGGGCGCGCCAGGAAGCCTCCATCGCCGCCGCGGCGGCTCGCGATTGGGAAGCCGCCGAGCCGACGGCGGCCAGAGCCATGGCTAGGACGCTAGCTCCGGCGAAGAGGACGATGGCCGACATCGGGCTCCCCCCTAATTGGCCTTACCGGCCGACCCGGGCATCTTCTTGACCAGGTCGTTGACCATCTCGCGGTGCTGTTCCACGTCGAGCGACCGCTCCACGACCTTGCTCGCCGCCATCACGGCGAGGTCGGCAATCTCCTGCCGTATCTCGTTCAGGGCCCGGTCCTTCTCGCTGGTGATGGCCTTCTGGGCCCGTTCTATCATCTCTTGCGACTGCTTCTGGGCCTGGGACAGCAGTTCGTCCTTGGTCTTGTCGGCGGTGGCCTGCGCCCGGCTGATGACCGCCTGTGCTTCATCTCTGGCCTTGACGGCCTGGCGCTCGTACTCCGCGCGGGCCGCCTCGGCCTCCTGACGGGCCGTCTCGGCCTGGGCCAGGTTGTTCCGTATCTCCTCGCGTCGCGCGTCAAGAAGCTTCAGAACCGGGCGATAGAGAAAGAGACGGAGGAGCGCGAAGAACACGACGAAGTTGATTATCGCCCAGATTAGTTCGTTGGTACTGAACTCCACCCCAAACACCTCCCTGCCGCGAAGTCTCCGCAGCCGCCTCTGGACGGCCTCCCTACGCCACCATGCCCGAGAGCACGAAGACGATGGCGAAGACGAAGAGGGTCAAGGCCTCCATGAAGACCAGGGCCAGCATCATCGAGGTGCGGATGTCGCCGGCGGCCTCCGGCTGGCGCCAGGTGGCCTCCATGGCCGCGGCGCCGGCCTTCCCCTGCGATAGGGCCGAGCCGACGGCGGCCATGGCCATGGCCGCCACGGCCGCCGCGCCGAAGAGGTTTCCGGCCAGAGTCGTGGCCCGCCCGTTCAGCACGAAGACGATGGCGAAGACGAAGAGAGTCAAGGCCTCCATGAAGACCAGGGCCAGCATCATCGAGGTCCGGGTGTTGCCGGCGCCCGCCGGCTGCTTCCAGGTGGCCTGCATCGCGGCGGCTGCGGTGCGCCCCTGGCCGGCCGCGGAACCGATGGCCGCGAGGGCCATGGCCCCGACGGCGGCCGAGGCGAAGACGACACGCGAGCCGTCGACCGAACCGGCCAGCACGAAGACGATGGCGAAGACGAACAGGGTCAGGGCTTCCATGAAGACCAGACCCAGCATCATCGAGGTCCGGGTGTCCCCGGAGTCCTCCGGCTCCCGCCAGGACGACTCCAGCGCCGCAGCCGCGGTCCGGCCCTGCGCCAGAGCGGAGCCGGTGGCGGCCAGACCCATGGACACGACGGCCACGGCCGCGAAGACGCCGATCTCGTTCGTGACCCGCCCGGCGAGGACGAAGACGATGGCGAAGACGAAGAGGGTGAGGGCCTCCATGAACACCAGGGCCAGCATCATGGTCGTTCGAATCTTGCCCGACACCTCGGGCTTCTTCCAGGTGGCGTCCATGGCGGCCGCGCCCGTCCGCCCTTGAGCGTAGGCCGAGCCGAAGGCGGCCAGAGCCATGGCCAGGACGGCCGCGCCAGAGAAAAGGACCATTGCCGACATCCGAGTTCCCCCTTAATCCTCGATCAGTGCTCCTCGGCCACGGCGGTGGACAGGTAGATGGCCGTCAGAAACGTGAAGATGAACGCCTGAATCCCCCCGAAGATGAGTTCCAGGGCCAGCGGGACGATGGGCAGAAACCACGGAATGGCCATCAGGAGGGCCAGGACCACGATCTCGCCCCCGAAGATGTTGGCCACAAGACGCAACGACAGAGCAAACGGGCGAACGAACTCCTCGATGACCCCGAGCGGCAGGAGCAGAGGCGACAGGTACCAGGGGTCGACCATGTGCTTGAAGTAGCGAAGACCCCGCTTGCGGATGCCCGAGTACTGCACGCTGAAGAAGACCACCGCGGCCAGGCCGGCGGTCACGCCCCAGTTGCTCGTCGGGGCCTTCAGCCCCCGGATGTGCCCTGCCCCGGGCAGCAGCCCGCTGTAGTTGGCCAGCAGGATGAAGATGAAGAGGCTCCCGAGGAGGGGTAGGAAACGCCGGGCGTTCTCTTCCCCGACGATGGGGGCGAAGAAGGCCCGGAGGCCGTCGACGGCCAGCTCCAGCAAGGCCTGACCCCGGGTGCGGGGGACGCGACCGAGGTTGCGGGTGCCGAGCCAGCAGAGCACCAACACGATGGCCATGATGGCCCACGTGGTCGTCACGATGCTGGTGACCTCGAGGCCGAGCCCGGGAAGCCGGAAGAAGACGTCGGACTTCCCCGCTCCTTCTCCCCCGCCGCTGACGGCCAGCCTCAGGAGATCCAACCGGCATCCCTCCAAGCTTGTCCAAGGCGAAAGCGCGTCCCCGGAAGGGGGCGGGCCCGCGCCTACCTAGAACAGCCCGCCCGGGTTCTGGCCCGAGCCTCCCCGCGCCAGCCGCCACAGGAGCACGTAGCGGGTGACGAATAGCCCGGCCAGGTTCACTAGGATGGTGGCCGCGTCCCCGCCGGAGACCCGGAAGGCGACGTACAGGGAAACCAGACTCAAGCCGATACGCAGGACGAACTGCAGGGCAAACAAAGACGGCCACGTCGAGCCGGGACCGCCCGGCTTTCCTTCGGCGCTCCTCGCGCTGAAGCGGGAGACCCAACCCGAGATGGCGTTGTTGAGGACTCCGATGCCGACCCCGAAAGCAAAGGCAGCTACGAGAATGCCTGTCTTATCCAAGGTCCGGCTTCCCGCCCTCGTCTTCGCGGCTCGTGTCGTTGCGGCTCGTGTCGTGTCGGTCTTGCGGTTTCGGTCGGGAAGACGCTCCCAGGATATCCCGGAGCAAAACCCGGAAGCCGGCCACAATACCTAGGAGGATGCCCACGAGAGTCAGCCAGGGCGCCGTGCCGGCCAGACCGTCCAGCCAGCGGCCTCCGTAGTAGCCCAAGAAGAGGCCGGCCAGGAGGGTCAGCCCCGAGGTGAAGGCTACACCCAGAAGCCCGTCCGTCCCCGACTTATCTCCGCTACCCGTCATGGGATTTTCCGCAGTTTGGCCCCGACGCTTGACAGCTTCTCCACCGGGCGCTCATAACCACGCTCGATGTGCTCGATGTCGAGAATCTCGGTCTCGCCTTCGGCCATGAGACCGGCGATGGTCAGGGCCGCCCCGGCCCGCAGGTCGGTGGCCTTGACCGAAGCGCCCGTAAGCCGGGTGACTCCCTCCACGACCGCCATCCGGCCGTCCACGGTTATCTGGGCCCCCATGCGCTTGAGCTCGTCGACGTGCTTGAAGCGTGACTCCCAGATGGTCTCGGTCACCAGGCTCGTCCCGGAGGCCACCGTCAGCATGGCCGTTATCTGCTCCTGGGCGTCGGTCGGGAAACCGGGATAGGGCAGGGTCTTGATGGCGACCGGGCGCGGCCGGCCGTTGCCCTTCACGCGGATGTAGTCCCCGTTGTCCTCAACCTCGGCGCCCGTCTCGGCGAGCTTGGCCGAGACCGACTCAAGATGCTTGGGGATGACATTCTCCACCGTGATGTCGCCGTCGGTGGCCGCCGCGGCGATCATGTAGGTGGCCGCTTCAATCTCGTCCGGGATGAGGGCGTGGGTCGCCCCTTCCAGGCGGGTCACGCCGGTAATTCGGATGATGTCCGTGCCCGCACCCTTGACCTGCGCGCCGGCCGCGTTCAGGTAGTTGGCCAGGTCGACGACGTGGGGCTCCTTGGCCGCGTTCTCGATAACGGTCACCCCGTCGGCGAGGGTCGCCGCCAGCATGATGTTGATGGTCGCGCCGACGCTGACCACGTCGAGGTAGACGTGAGCGCCGACGAGCCTCCCGGGGGCTCTAGCCTTGACGATGCCGTCCTCGACCTTGACCGTGGCCCCGAGGGCAGTGAAACCCTTTACGTGCTGGTCTATGGGCCTGGTGACGAAATCGCAGCCGCCGGGGAACGGGACTTCGGCCTGGCCGTACCGGGCCAGGAGCACGCCCAGAAGGTAGTACGAAGCTCTCAGCTTGCCGGCCAGGCTCTCGGGAGGAGTGCCCTGGGCGAGGCCGCGGGGATCGATCATGACGCGCGGCGCCTCGGAATCCCGAACAGGAAAATGCGTCACCTTGGCGCCCAAATGGCGAAGAATCTCGCAGTACACGGACACGTCCTGGATGTCCGGAACGCTCTCGACGATGCTCGGCCCGTCGGCCAGGAGCGTGGCCGGGAGAATGGCCACGGCCGAGTTCTTTCGGCCTCCGACGCGGATGCGTCCTATTAGGCGATGACCGCCGGTCACGACCAGCTTAGACAAAAGGCACCCTCCAGAAGACTCTGCGGTAGACGGCTCGTATTCTTCAACTCGGATTGGCTTCCTTCCCCGGTCCCGCCCGAGTAGCGGTCCAGGTTCTGGTCCAGCCAGAGCAGCCACCGTCGCTCCAGTTCCTGAAGCCCGAGTCCGGTGGTAGCCTCGAGGGCCCGGCCGAAGTCCAGTCCGTCGGCCAGCCCGGCGACTAGACCGTTCAGGCTCGTGGCGCCGGCGGACTCCTCAAGGTAGGCGACGAGCAGGAAGGCCTGCCGGTAAGCCAACGCCGTGTTCGTCAATCTCTCGAACCTTCGTTCCAGGTCACGGAGCCGGTACAGGACGCTCGGGTCCAACGGCGTCGCCAGGGCATTGGCCGGCTCCAACCAGAGGTAGCCCGCCTCCTTATACTCTACGTACTGGGCAAGGCCTTCGGCCAACCAGCGCGGGCAAAAGCCGCTAGGAACCCATTGGTCGACAAGGTAATGTGTGCATTCGTGCAGCAAGGGGCCTTCCGTCCACAGCCGGCGGGCCGCGTCAGGAGGCGGCGTGGGCGCGAGCCACTGGCTCGGGCTCACCATCTGGATGACGCCGCCCCAGTACGCGCCGAGAGCCCGGAAGCCGGCCCCGGGGCCGAACTGAGCGGCCAGCGCGTCAAAGCCCGCGTACAGAAGTATGGGCACTTTCTCCGCCGCGCCCCGCACCGGGACCCAGCCTAACCGGGCGGCCGCCGCGGAGCGCGCCGCCTCCGCACCCGTGGCCACGACGGCGGCCCACGCCGCATCGGTCGCCGGGTCGTAGTGAACCCGGAAGTGGTCGCTCTCCAAGACGGCCTGGCCCGGGAAGGAAGCCAGGAGCGAGGACTGTCGCGTGTGGCTCTGCCACCGGTAGACGAGGTCGCCCACGGCCAGCAGGCCGCCTGGGGTCGGCCAGACGACCACGAAGGCAACGGCCAGAGCGAGCAGCAGGGCAGGCTTCCGAAACCTCGCAACCGCGGCCAAGATAGGTCTCCCGTCCTGGTTCGAGAGATAGGCGGTCGTTCGGGGGGTGTTTTTGCGTGGCATTATGTAAACCCCGACGTCATTATACGACGTCTACCCGCCGGGCGGGTAGTACGTCGAGGGGTTCACGGCTTCGTCGCTCAGGTGGACCTCGAAGTGAAGATGGGCCCCTGTGCTCCGGCCGCTCGAGCCCACCTGTCCCAAAGTATCGCCGCGAGCCACGGCTTGGCCTTCGGACACGCTGATGACGGACAAGTGTGCGTACCAGGAAACCATGCCGTCGCCGTGGTCGACGATGACCAGCCGGCCGTAGCCGCCCTGCCACCCGGCGAAGGTGATCGTGCCTCCCTTGCAGGCCAACACGGACGAGCCGTAGGGCGCGCCCAGGTCCATTCCCCGATGGAATTCGCTGTGGCGCCAGCCGTAGGGAGAGGTGATGCGGCCGGGCGCCGGCCAGATCAGGCCGCCGGCCTTAGCCGGGAAAACCTTGGTGCCCAGGACAAAGGCCTGCGCCGCCGGGGATGACAAGGGTTGTTCGGAGATGAAGGTCCGGGAGGTTTCTTCCGCGTTCGTCCGGGCGATTTCGACGACGACCTGGTTGCGCCCGTAGACCCCGGCCTTCTCCACATAGCTCTGCCAGGGCCAGAGCGAGGAAGCTTCGCGCACGGTCTCGACGAACGGGAGGTAGCGGACGAAGGTGTATCTCTCCGTGCTTCTTATCGTGATGAAGGGATTGGCGACGATGAGGTTCAGTTGCTGGCCGACCCTGAGGGAGTTGATGTTCTTGAGCTCCGGGTTGGCTCGGCGAAGGTCGTCCACGGTGAGAGAACGGCTCTTGGCGATGCCCCAGAGGCTCTCGCCCCGCGCGACCACGTGCGTCTCGACCTTGTCGGTGCCGCGGAGCAGGACACGCTTGGCCAGCTGGATGTCGGCCAGCCGGGAGATGGGGGCCTCGACGCGCCGGACACTCACCTTCTCCAAGACCGTGATGGACAGCACTTCGGTGCCGCCCCTGGCCGCGAGGCTCTTCCGGTAATCCTGGAGGATGCTGGGGAGGACCTGCCTGGCCTCTTCTTCGGTGCGGAGGAAGGTCACATCCTTGCCGTCGACCGTAAGGGCCACGAGTTCGGTCACGAAGTTCAGCTTCGCTTCGACCGCCTGGGCCAGGGTCTGGCTGGAGAGGACCTTCTCTCCCGCCGCGAGGCGCGTTCTGGTCAGGTCCACCTGGGACCTCAGAATGACCGAGACGCCCAGCCGCTCCTCGGTCGACTTCCGGCCGGCCACCAGAGCGTCCCGCCACTCCTGCCGGCTCGAGACGGAGCCCAAGACCTCTCCGTCAACCATGACGGTGTAGACGAACTGCTTCTGGTAGTCCTGCCAGACCAGGTTGCCGACAATGGCGAGGGCGAAGATGACGAAGCCCACGATGAAGAGGCGGGTTCCCGCGATGGACTTGCGCCTGGAAGATGACGGGTCAGCCGGAAAACGCGACATGAATCCTCCAAGGTGAGGGCTGTCTGGCAACCCTGTTTTCGGCAAGCCTGATACGGGTCCTCTTGCCAATATGTTCCGGAAGGGGGCTTGTGGCAAGCAAGGGAATACCAAAGCGCAGCTACCAGCAGGTTCTTGCTCTGGCTGGTTGCCTGGCACGACTCCCGGATGACCCCATCGCTGCCAAAGGCCGTTCGACAACAGCGACACCCTGTTCTTCGCGGACTTGGCTTTGCCGTCTCTTGCCGTGCCCTGGGGAGGTTGTGAACGTTGCGCCGCTTCGTGCCCATCGTCGTCTTCGCTATCGCCGCCCTGACCGCCTTTTCCCCCCTGGCCAGCGCCCTGCCCCTGGCCGGCGCCCTGCCCCTGGCCGGCGCCCTGTCCCTGGCCGCCGAGGTGGACCCGTTGATGCTGATGGAGCCGGCGCTCTCCGCTCTCTTGTCGGTCCTAGACCCTCTGGGCTTTAGGAATCTCGTCGCGCTCTACCCAGAAGCCTCGCCGATTCCCCTGAGCGCCGACATCGACTCGTTCCGCC
>CALMHV010000396.1 GCA_937863905.1 uncultured Bacillota bacterium | reverse complement strand
TCGCCGGCCTACGCCGATTTCAAGCGGACCTTCTTGGCCGTCGTGGCCGCGCTCCAGCCGGCCTGGGCCATGATCGACACCGAAAGATTCCCGCCCGTCCTCGATTTCGCCCTGACCCGGGACGTCATCGACTTCACCCGGCGCGAGACGGGCCTCCAGGACACGATGCTTGAGGCGGAGTACGGCGCGACCGGGGTCTCGGGACAGGCGCGCTCCTACGAGGCGCTCCAAGGCGAGGACCTCGCCCGTTTCGCCGAGGAAGTGGCCTGCTTTGTGTCCTACACCGGGGCCGACGGCATCGCCTACCCCATCGGCATGGAGCACGGCGCCTCCTCCGGAGAACGCCACGAGCCCGATGAGGCCCGCCTCCGGGCCGTCCAGACACGCATCCTCCAGGTCGCCGGGCGGTACGTTCCTTTCGCCCAACACGGGGGAACCGGGGCGGCCCGCCTCGTGCGGGGCCTTGTCGGCAAGAACAACGTCAACACGCAGTTCCTGGCGGCGGCCGCCAATGGCCTGGCCGACCGGGTGGTGGCGGACGGGGCGCGCATCCGCGCCGGAGTCAAGGAGGCTTGCGGGTCCGGTCTGTACGCCGGGGCCGTTGACGCCGTGTCTGGCGCCACCATCGAGAAGCTGAAGGAAACCGGCAGCTTCGGGGCTTCTCCGGAGCTGAGGGCCCTGGCCCGGCCCTCTCACGATTTCCCAGTGTCGCCTATTGTCCACAAGGAGAGCGGATAGGGGTAGCCAATTTTTGCCGATGAGACGGGTACGTGGGCCTACGTCCCAACGCGGAGGAGGAGATGCGGTGCCGCGCATCACCTTCCGGCAGGTCCTTTCCCGAAGGGACTTCTTCAGGGTCTGGCTCTCGCAGGGCATCTCGTACATAGGCGACCGTCTCACCCAGGTGGCCTTGATGATTTATGTCCTCGAACTGGCCAACGGGTCGGCCGCCGCCGTCGGCTGGTTCATGGTCTCGCAGTCTCTGCCGGTGATCATCCTCGGCCCCATCGCGGGTGTCCTGGTAGACCGGTGGGACAAGCGGAAGGCCATGGTCGTCTGTGATCTCCTGCGGGCGGCCATCATCGCCACCGTTCCCTTCCTCGGCGACGCCCGTCTCGTCTACCTTACCGGCTTTCTCATGTCGGCCGTGTCCGCCGTGTTCAGCCCGGCCTTGAACGCCTCGCTCCCCGAACTCGTGGAGGGCAAGAGCGAGATCCTCGTCGCCAACTCCCTGCTCTTCTCGACCAAGTACTTCACGGATTTCCTCGGTTTCGGCCTGGCCGGCCTCATCGTGGCCGTGGCCGGGCTCAAGGTGGCCTTCCTCGTGGATGCCGTCACCTTCATCGGTTCCGCGCTCTGCCTGGTCGGAGTCACCAAGCGGTTGGTGGCCGGCCAGCCGAGGCCGATCGACCTGGCCGGTTTCTGGGCCGACCTCAAGGCCGGCATCAGGTACCATCGCGAGAACGTCGTGGTCCTGTCCCTCCTCATCTCGTTCGCCGCCGGCGTGCTGGCGATGGGCGGCTTCAACACCCTCCTGGTGGTGGCGGTGAAGAAGCTTCTCCGGGTCAGCGAGTTCTGGTGGGGCTTCATGCTCTGCGCCCAGGCCGTCACGATGTTCGCCACGGTCGCCGCCATCGGCCGCTGGGGTCAGAAGGTGCCGCGCCCCTATCTCATCCTGCCCGGGTTTCTGGGCATTGGGCTCGGGGCGATGGGGCTGGCCTTAGCCACGAACCTCCCGCAGGCCTTCGTCCTCTACGCCCTGATCGGCGTGGCCAACTCGCTGTTTTTGGTCCCGTCAATGAGCTGGATCCAGGAGATCGTCCCGTTCGAGTTCCGGGGCCGCGTCTTCAGCCTGCGCGGCATGGCCCTCAACTTGGCGGCCATTATCTCGTACGGAGCGGTCGGGCCCCTGGCCGACGGGTTCGGCGTCTCGAAGGTCATGTTCGGTATCGGAGTCCTGCTCTGCGTCATCACCGCCCTCAGTTCGGCCCTGCCCGGTTACCGCGAGATCTATCGCCGGCGCCCCCCAGCCCAGGCGGCAGCCTGACCCCGAAGGGATGAGCCAGATGATCATCGCACCCGACATGGGGAGAGACATCCAGGGGTACGTCGATACCCTGGCGCCCGCCCTCATCGACCTGAGCCACCGCATCCACGCCAACCCCGAACTCGGTCTCCGCGAGACGAAGGCCTCCGCCTGGTGCGCCGAACTCCTCCGCTCCTACGGTTTTGAGGTCGTCTCGCCCCTGGCCGGGATGGCGACGGCTTTCCGAGCCTCGAAGGGAGCCGGCCGTCCGGCTGTCTCGTTCCTGGCCGAGTATGACGCCCTTCCCGGCGTGGGTCACGCCTGCGGGCACAACGTCATCGGCGCGTCGGCCGTCGGGGCCGGCATCGCCTTGGCCGCCGTCCTCGAGAAGGCCGGTCTCGGCGCCACCGTCATCGTCGACGGTACTCCGGCCGAAGAGACCGTGGGCGGCAAGATACCACTGGTCGAGCAGGGTCTCTACAAGGACATCGACGCCGTCATCTCGATGCACCCGGACACCCGCAGTTCGGTGGGGGGAACCTGTCTGGCGGTGAAGTCCCTGGTCTTCTCCTTCCACGGCAAGTCGGCCCACGCCGCCGCCGAGCCGGAGAAGGGCATCAACGCCCTGGACGCCGTCATCCAGACCTTCAACAACATCAACGCCCTGCGACAGCACGTGAAACCGGACGCGCGCCTCCACGGCATCGTCACCCAGGGGGGGCGGGCCTCGAACATCGTCCCCGACTTCGCCCAGGCCGAGTTCTCCGTGCGGGCCGCCGACATGGGCTATTTCCGAGACCTCCTGGAGAGAGTCCGTAACTGCGCCCGGGCTGCCGCCACGGCCACCGGGGCCAGGCTCGACATCGCCGAGGAGCCCACGTTCGAGCCGGCCAAAGATAACCGGACCCTCAGCCGCCTCGGTCTCGAAGTCCTGGCCGAGTTGTCCATACCGGCCGAGGACCACAGTGGACGCCTCCAGCCGGCCTCCACGGACTTCGGGAACGTCAGCCAAGCGTTGCCGGCCGTGGCCTTCTCGCTTAAGATCGCCCCCTTTGGCACGGTGTGCCACCATGCCGACTTCGCCCGTGCGGCCGCCTCGACCGAGGCCGACGCCTGCGTGGTGAGCGCGGCCAAGGCCATGGCCATCCTGGGGGCCCGGCTGGTCGGGAATCCGGAGGTCCTCAAGGAGGCGTGGGCCGAGTTTCGCCAGGAGTAGCTCGATTGGAGCGTCCCGTCGCCGGAGGCCGCCCAAAACCGGGAATACTGGCCCGGGGTGATTCCCGACGCGCCTCGATGCCAGCCTCCTGTCCGGTCAGCCGGTCGTGCGGCACGCGCTCGGCCCCGGCGCCGACCTCTACGTCCTGCCGGCCCAACGCTTTCGGACGGCGCATCTCCTCGTCGCCTTTGAGCAGACCCTGGCCCCGGAGACAGTCACGTTCGGGAGCCTCCTGCCTCGCGTCCTTCGCCGCGGAACCCGCCGCTGGCCGGACATGCCCAGCCTGGCCGGTCACCTCGAGGACCTCTACGGCTCCTCGTTCGGAGCCGCCGCCACGAAGCTAGGCGACCTCCAGGTGGTGGAGGCGTCCTTCTCGTGTCCCGGCCCGGTTGGTCTGCTGGAGGCCGTTCGGGCGGCCAGGAGGGGCGAGAGGCTTACGGGAAGCGACCCCGCCGGCAGCCTGACCCGGCAAGGCGCGGTTCTCCTGGCCGAGACCTTTGGCAGCCCCGTGCCAGCGGGAGTCTGGGGCGACTACGTCGCCGAGGAGAAGGATGGCCTCGCCCGGGACATCGCCTCTGTCGGCGACGACCGGATGTCCCACGCTCACTACCGGTGTGTCTCCGAGATGTGCGCGGGCGAGCCGAACTCCCTGCATTCCCTCGGCCGGGCCGAGGACCTGGAAGAGATGACCCCCGACGCTCTGGAACGCTTCCGTTGCTCGCTCGTCTCGGAGGCGCCCATCGTGGCCTACCTGGCCGGCCCGGCCGACGACGCGGCCGTGGAGGAGATCGAGGAAGCCCTGGCCCCTCTGGTCAGGACGTCCGCCCGGGCCCGGCGTCCGGTGGCCCCGTCGGCCCCCCATCCCCGGCCATCACAGGAGCGGGAGGTCGTCGAGGCCGCCGACGTGGAGCAGGCCCGGTTGGTCATCGGTGTCCAGACCGGAACGGTCCTGGGCGACCCGGACTACCCGGCCCAGGTCCTCTACAACGGCCTCCTGGGAGGGTTCGTCTCGAGCCGGCTCTTCCGCCGCATCCGGGAGGAGGCCGGTCTGGCCTACTACGCCTGGTCGCGGCTCATCGCCACCAAAGGCATCATCCTCATCTCTTGCGGCATCCAGGAGGCGAACTACGGGCAGGCGGTCGAACTCATCCGGCGCGAACTGGACTCCCTGGCCAAGGGGGACTTCACCGACACCGAGTTCGAAGGCACCCGGAACTCGGTCCTGGCTCTGGCCAAGGCCCTTCTGGACACGCCGAGCGGGCTCATGTACGGGCACCTCGAACTCCGCTCGACCGGCCACGACGTGGATGAGATCGCTCCCTGGCGTCTGCTCCAGGCGGTCACGCCGGACCAGGTCCGCGACTTCGGGCGAAAGCCGGCGCTGGACACCATCTACCTACTCGGAAAGCAGCCGACCGGACGGACGCAGGAGGCGAGGCCATCTGGAGACTGACGCCCGCGCGGGCCATCCCCTGAGGATTATCGGTGAGGAGTTCCACCACCGGCGGCTGGCCGGGGGGCTCGAGGCCTGGGTCTGGCCCCGGCATGGCTTCCAGAACTGCCACGCCATCCTGGCGACACGTTTTGGGTCCATGGACGCGAGCTTCGAGACCGGCGGTCAGGTCCACGACGTGCCCGACGGCACGGCCCACTTCCTGGAGCACATGGCCTTCGAGACGGACCAGGGGAACGCCCTGGCCCTCTTCGCCCGGCTCGGCGTCCGGGGCAACGCCTTCACCTCCAGCGTCGCCACCGCCTACTACTTCACGGGCACCGACAACTTCTGGCCGGCCCTGCGTCGCCTGGTCGAACTGGTCGCCGTCTCGCGTCTCACCCCGAAGGGGGTGGAGGCCGAGCGGCGGGTCATCGCCCAGGAGATTCGCATGTATGAAGACAGTCCGGCCTCCCGCCTCCAGGAACGCCTTCTGGAGGCCCTGTACGCGGTCCACCCCATCCGCCGGAGCATCGCCGGGACGCTGGAAGCGGTGGAAGGCATCACGCCGGACGGGCTCAGACGGTGTCATGCCACTTTCTATCACCCCTCGAACCTAGTCTTCGTGGCCGCGGGCGACCTCGACCCGGAAAGGGTTTTCGACGCGGTGGAGGGAGAGATGGACCGGCTCGGGGTCGCCCAGCCGGGCGAGCCCTTCCGACGGCTGGTTCCCGACGAGCCGCTTCTCCCGGCCAGCGCGAGGACGGTGACCACCCTGCCCGTGAAACGCCCATCCTTCATGCTGGGGTGGAAAGACAGGCCCTTCGGCGAGGACCACCCCGAGGCGCTCTTCCGCCGGGAAGTCGACGTCAGCCTCCTGGCCGACGTCGTTTTCGGGCCCACGTCCGGGCTCTTCAACGACCTCTATCGCGCCGGGCTCATCGATGAGAGCTTCTCGGTCCGCTACGCGTCCGGCTCCACCTTTGCCCATGCCGTAGCCGGGGGCACCACGCGGGATGCCGACCTCGTTTCGGAGCGCCTGCTGGAAGGGATTTCACGTTGGCGACAGAAGGGCATAACCTGGCCGGAACTCCAAAGGAAACGGCGAAAGGCCCATGGCCAGTTCGTGGGGCTCTTCGACTCTCTGGAAGGGATGGCCACGCTCTTCCTCATGTACCGGCTCAAGGGCATCAATCTCTTTTCCTACCCGGACGTTCTCGAGACGACCCGGCTCGAAGAGGTCAACCGGGCCTTCGGCGAGTTGTTTGCCCCGGAGCGAGTGACCGTGGCGACCGTGACTCCGGGATAGCCCTCGGAAAGGTGTGATTCGCTTGGCCGCGGACACCGCCCACACGAAGAAGGTTCTCCGCCCCGGTCCTTCGCTTTACCCGTTGCCGGCCGTCCTGGTGAGTTGCGCCGGCGAGGTGGACGGGGTCCCGCGCCGGAACGTCCTCACCCTCGCCTGGGCGGGGATAGCTTGCGGCGAGCCGCCCATGGTCTCGGTGGCGGTGCGCCCGACGCGGTTCTCGCACGGTCTCATCGTCTCCTCCGGCGAGTTCGTCGTGAACGTGCCGTCGGTCGCCATGTGCCGGGCGGTCGACCTGTGCGGCAATCTGTCCGGACGCGACGGCGACAAGTTCGCCCTGGCCGGCCTGACCGCCGCCCCGGCGAGCCAGGTGGGGGCGCCGCTCGTGGCGGAATGCCCCATCTCGCTGGAGTGCAGGGTGCGCCACACCTTTAGCGGCGGCAGCCACGACCTGTTCATCGGGGAGATAGTCGCCGTCCAGGCGGATGAGGCGGTCCTCGACGCCAACGGCAAGATCGATATCGTGAAGGTCGATCCTCTCTGCTACGGCGGCGGCTTCTACTGGCCCCTCGAACTCGGCCGGCGCCTCGGCGACTACGGGTTCAGCCGCAAGTAACCTGCGGCCGGGATTCTGGCCGGCCTAGCGGAGGAGTCTTCTTGCCCAGACCAGTCAGCATCGACCGCGGCGACCTGCGCCTGGGGCACCTGACGTCCGTCGCCCGCGGCCGCGCCCAGGTGGTCCTCGGACCCGAGGCCTTAAGCCGCATCGCGGCGTCCCGGGAGGTTGTCGAACGGGCCGTGGCTGTCGGGGCCGTCGTCTACGGTGTAACGACCGGTTTTGGCCGCTTCAGCGATGTCGTCCTGCCCCCCGCCGACGCCAAGACCCTGCAGCGGAACCTCATCGTGAGCCATGCCACCGGCGTGGGGCCTCCTTTCGGGGCCGACATCGTCCGGGGCATGCTCCTCCTCCGCGCCAACGCCCTGGCCCTCGGCCACTCGGGCGTCAGGCCGGCGGTCGTGGAGACCCTCATCGAGATGCTCAACCGGGGCGTCCACCCGGTCGTCCCGCAGCAAGGCTCGCTCGGCGCCAGCGGCGACCTAGCGCCCCTGGCCCATCTGGCCCTCGTCGCCATCGGCGAAGGTTTGGCCCACGTGCCGGGGCGGTCGGAGCCGGTTTCCGGGCGCGAAGCTCTGGCGGCCGTGGGTCTGGAGCCCCTGGTCCTGGAGGCCAAGGAAGGGCTCGCCCTCATCAACGGCACCCAGGCCATGACGGCCACCCTCGGGCTGGCCCTCGGGGACGCCTTCCTTCTCGTCGAGGCCGCCACGGTGGCGGCCGCCCTTACGCTCGAGGCCCTGCGAGGCGTGCGCGACGCCTTCGACGCCCGCATCGCCAAGGTGAGGCCTCATCCCGGGCAGGCCATGGTGGCGGAGCGGGTCCGCTCCCTCATCGAAGGCTCCCGGTACACGACCGGGGCGGCCGAACTCCGCGTCCAGGACGCTTACTGCCTCCGCTGCGTCCCCCAAGTGCACGGGGCCGTGTTCGACACCCTGGCCTGGGCGGCCCGGGTCGTGGAGACCGAGATGAACGCGGTGACCGACAACCCGCTGGTCTTCCCGGCCGAGGCCGGCGACCCCGGTCGCGAGGTCGAGGCCATCCTCTCCGGGGGCAATTTCCACGGTGAGCCGGTCGCCTTCGCCGGCGACTTCGCCGGCATCGCCCTGGCCGAACTGGCCAACATCAGCGAGCGGCGCACGGCGCGCTTGGTGGACCCGGCCTGCTCGGCGGGCCTGCCGGCCTTCCTCACGCAGCGCGGTGGCCTGAACTCGGGTTTCATGCTCGTCCAGTACACGGCCGCCGCCCTGGTCTCCGAGAACAAGCTCCTGGCCTCGCCGGCCAGCGTCGACTCCATCCCCTCCTCCGCCGGCCAGGAGGACCATGTCAGCATGGGGACCATCGCCGCCCGCAAGGCCCGCGACATCGCGGCCAACACGGCCCGGGTCGTCGCCGCGGAACTGCTCACGGCCGCCCAGGCCATCGACCTGCGCGGCGGGTTGGAGGGTGTGGCCGAACCGGGGAGCGACCCGTCGGGCCTGGCCGCCCCGCTCGGGCGGGGCACCCGCCCGCCCTACCTGGCCATTCGCCGGGCGGCGCCCTTCCTCGGCGACGACCGGAGCCTGTCGGGGGACATCGAGCGACTGGCCGCGCTGGTCCTGGACGGACAGTTCCGCTGGGAGTGAAGGGGAGGGGATGACCGTGGCCAGGCAGGTGCGAGCCCCGCGGGGGGCGACCCTGACCTGCAAGGGCTGGGGTCAGGAAGCCGCGATGCGGATGCTGATGAACAACCTGGACCCGGACGTGGCCGAGCGTCCCGAGGAACTCGTGGTCTACGGAGGGAGCGGCAAGGCCGCCCGCAACTGGGAGTGCTTCGAGGCCATTGTCCGGACCCTGCGCGAGCTGGAGAACGACGAGACCCTGCTCGTCCAGTCCGGAAAGCCGGTAGGCGTCTTCCGCACCCACGCCGGCGCCCCGCGCGTCCTTATCGCCAACTCCCTTCTCGTCCCACACTGGGCCGACTGGGAGCACTTCTGGGAATACGAGAAGATGGGCCTCACCATGTACGGGCAGATGACCGCTGGGAGTTGGATCTACATCGGCACCCAGGGCATCCTCCAGGGCACCTACGAGACCCTGGCGGAATTGGCCAGGCAGCGCTTCGGCGGCAGCCTGAAGGGGCGCTTCGTCCTGACGGCCGGCCTCGGCGGTATGGGCGGGGCCCAGCCTTTGGCCGTGACGATGAACGGCGGGGTGGCCCTGGTCGTCGAGGTGGACGAGAGCCGCATGAGACGTCGCCTGGAGACCGGGTACCTCGACCGGACGACCTCGGACCTCGAGGAGGCCCTGGGGCTCTGCCGGGAGGCCCTGGGTAGGGGGGAACCCCTCTCGGTAGGCCTCTTGGGCAACGCGGCTGAGACCCACGCCGCCATCGCCCTCCAGGGCATCGTGCCCGACGTCGTCACCGACCAGACCTCCGCCCACGACCCGCTCGGCGGGTACATCCCGGCTGGTCTGGGCCTGGACGAGGCCGACCGCCTCCGGGCCGCCGACCCCGGGGAGTACATCCGCCGGTCGATGGAGAGCATGGCCGTGCAGGTCCGGACGATGCTCGACTTCCAGCGCCGGGGCTCGGTCGTCTTCGACTACGGCAACAACCTGCGGGCCCAGGCCCAGAAGGCCGGCGTGACCGACGCCTTCGCCATTCCGGGCTTCGTCCCGGCCTTCATCCGTCCCATGTTCTGCGAGGGCAAGGGTCCCTTCCGCTGGGTGGCCCTCTCCGGCGACCCCGAGGACATCTACCGCACGGACGAGGCTCTGGCCGGGCTGTTCCCGGAGAACGAAAGACTCATCCGCTGGCTCAGACTGGCCCGCGAGCGGGTCCGCTTCCAGGGCCTGCCCGCCCGTATCTGCTGGCTCGGCTACGGCGAGCGTCACCGGGCCGGTCTCCTCTTCAACGACCTCGTGGCCAAGGGCGTGGTGAAGGCCCCCATCGTCATCGGTCGCGACCACCTCGACGCCGGTTCGGTGGCCTCGCCCTACCGGGAGACGGAGGGCATGAAGGACGGCTCCGACGCCATCGCCGACTGGCCCATTCTCAACGCCCTGCTCAACACGGCCGCCGGGGCCACCTGGGTCTCCGTCCACCACGGCGGTGGCGTGGGCATCGGCTACTCCATCCACGCCGGTATGGTCGTGGTCGCCGACGGCACGCCCGACGCGGCGGCCCGCTTGGAGCGGGTCCTGACGACCGACCCGGGAACCGGGGTCATGCGTCACGCGGACGCGGGGTATCCCGAAGCC
>CALMHV010000395.1 GCA_937863905.1 uncultured Bacillota bacterium | reverse complement strand
TGGCATTTCCCGGCGCCTTGGGGCAGGAAATTGCGACGGATTCCGACCCGGCGAGAGGATACCGGGCCAATCTGTCGAACGCACGTAAGCTACACAGAGCCGCGTCGACATAATCCACGAAAAGCGGCCACCCACGGACAACTCTCTGCTGCGCATCGGGGAGCACCTCGCACGTTCGGCTGTCCGATTCTGATTGCCGCCGGCGCGTCCGACGACATGGTCGTCAGGCCCGCTTCGGTTGCGCGCGGAGGGGGGACCGGCACTTGTTGCAGTTCTACGATGTGTGTAAGACCTACCCCAACGGCACGGTCGCTCTGAACAAGGCCTCGGCCACCATTAGCAAAGGGGAGTTCGTCTTCATCGTCGGCCCCAGCGGCGCCGGGAAGTCCACCCTCGTCCGCCTCATCTACCGGGAGGAACTCCCCACGAGCGGGTACGTCTTCGTCAACGGGGCCAACCTCTCCAGACTCAAGCCGAGGGCCATCCCGTACCTGCGCCGGAACATCGGCATCGTGTTCCAGGACTACAAGCTCCTCCCGCGCCAGACCACGCACGAGAATGTGGCGTTCGCCATGAGGGTCATCGGCGCCACGCCGCGGGACATCGCGCGGCGCGTGCCGGCCACTCTCGACCTGGTTGGTCTGTCCGACAAGGCCGACGCCTACCCCGACGAGCTGTCAGGCGGCGAGCAGCAGCGGGCCGCCCTGGCCCGGGCCATCGTCAACCGCCCGCTAATCGTGCTGGCTGACGAGCCGACCGGCAACCTCGACCCCGTCACTTCCTGGGGAATCGTGCAGCTTCTTCTGGAAATCAATCGTGGCGGCACGACGGTCGTCATGGCCACTCACGCCAAGACCATCGTCGACAGCGTCCGACGCCGCGTCATCGCCCTCGACCGGGGCTGCATCGTCCGCGATAAACAGCGCAGCGACTACGGCGACCTGGGAGGAGGAGAGAGGGCTTGGGCGCAAGGTCTTTCAGCCTCTTCCTCAGGGAAGCCCTAACGAGCATCAGGCGAAACGGCTTGATGAGCCTGGCCTCGGCGACGACCGTGGCCGTGTCTCTGTTCATCCTGGCCGTCTTCCTGCTCACGGCGGTGAATGTGGACAACCTGGCCAGCACCATCGAGTCGGGGCTGGAGGTCCGCCTTTACCTCGCTGCCGACCTCGACTCGACCGCCGTCGACGGCCTGAAGGCCCAAGTCGCCTCGCTTGACGGGGTGACCGAGGTCCGCTACGTGTCGAAGGCGGAAGCCCTCGCCACCCTGCGCCAGCAACTCGGCCAGGACTCCGACCTGCTCGAGGGTATCGACCAGATGAACCCGCTGCGGGACTCCTTGCGCGTGTTCACCAAGGGCTCGGCCTGGGTCGACGCCGTGGCCGCCGGCGCCGCGACCCTCATCGGGGTCGAGGACGTCGGCTACACGCACGACCTCGCCCAGCGCATCCTGCGCGTGATCACGGCCATCCGCTTGGGGGGCCTGGCCCTCATCGGCCTCATGGTTCTGGCGACGCTCTTCGTCGTCTCCAACACCGTGCGGCTCACCATCATCGCCCGGAGCGAGGAGATCACGGTCATGCGCTTTGTCGGCGCCACCAACTGGTTCATCCGGTGGCCTTTCCTCTTCGAGGGGATGTTCCTCGGTCTCCTGGGCGCCGCGGCGGCCGGGCTCGCGGCCTGGCAGGTGTACATCTGGGCCGTCAGCGGCATCTACACCAATGTCTCGTTCATCCCGGTCGTGCCTGTCTATCCGCTGGCCTGGCGACTGGGGTTCAGCCTTCTGGGCGTGGGCGGTCTCATCGGAGCGCTGGGCAGCGTCCTGTCCGTGAGGAGGTTCCTGCGCGTATGACGCCCCTGGGCTCTCGGGTCTTCCGGACCGTGGCGGTGGTCGGCCTGGTGCTGGCCTTCCTCGTCCTCCTTCCGGCTTCCGCCATCCCGCTCGGCGGGCTGTCGGACGCCGTCGGCGGCGGGCGCGCCCAGGCCGGGGAACTCGAAGACGCCCAGCAGGAACTGGAGAGAATCCAGAAGCTCATCGAGCAGAAGCAGGCCGAGTTCGAGCGCCTGGTCTCCCAGGAGCGCTCGGTGACCAAAGACCTCACCAAGATCGAGAAGGAACTGGACGTGCTCCAGGGCGACCTGTACGACCTGCAGCGCCAGCTCGCCCAGGCGGAACGTAACATCGCCCAGACGGAGGTCGAGATCGTCGACGCCCAGGGCCGGCTCGAGGTCCGGAACGGGTTCATGCTCCAGCGTATCCGGGCCATGAGCGAGGTCGGCTATGTCAACTACCTCGAGGTCATCCTCGGCTCCCGGAGTTTCGGCGACTTCCTCGCCCGGTTCGAACTCTTGCGGCAGGTGCTGGCGAGCGATGTCACGCTCTTCCGGGAGGTCAAGGAAGAGAAGAGGCAGCTCGTTGTCAAGAAGGCTTACCTTGAGGAGCAGCGGGCCGAACTCTCCCGCCTCAAGGCCGACACCGCCGCGCGCAAGGCGGCGGTTGAGGAGAAACAGGAGATCAAGGAGCGACTCCTGGCCAAACTGCGGGACGACAAGGAAGCCATCGCCGAGGCCCTCGACGAGCTGGAGAAGACCTCGAAACAGCTTGAGAAGTACATCCTCGACGTCCAGCTCGCCGCGCAGCGCGGAGGGGCGAAGCCTTCCTTCCGGTGGCCGGTGGGCGGTCCGGTCACGTCCAGGTTCGGGCCGCGCTACCACCCCATCCTGAAGGTCAACAAGAACCACACCGGCATCGACATCGCCGCCGCCCGCGGCACGGCCGTCGAGAGCTCCGCCTCCGGTTATGTCATCCTGGCCGGCTGGGTCGGCGGGTACGGCAAGTGCGTCGTCATCGACCACGGCGGCTACTGGTCCACCCTCTACGCCCACCTCGATTCCATCTCCGTGGCCATAAACAGCGCTGTCGCGCAGGGCTCGGAGATAGGGCACGTAGGTTCGACAGGGTACAGCACCGGTCCGCACCTCCACTTTGAGATTCGCTTCCGGGGCGATCCGCTAGACCCCATGCGCTCCGACCTCCTCCCGCCGCGCTAGCGAGCCGCGGCGCCTCGTATGCCCCGGGTGGGCCGTGTAGTATAATCTAGAGCAGCCGTTAGCAGCCCCAGCCCGTCCGAGAGGAGCCTTCCTTCTTGAGGCGAAGCCGCGTAGCCCTGACGATGATTGTCATCTTGCTGGTGACGAACCTGGTCACCTACTCGCTGGCGACGGGAACCATTCCCTGGACCGGCTACCGCTTCGGGGGTGGCGCCTTCCGCGCCGGCACGGCCCGGGACGCCGCCCGGCTGAGCGAGGAATACCAGCTCATCATGACCAGATACGTCGACCAACCCGACGCCCACGCTCTCGTCGAGGGCGCCCTCAAAGGGATGGCCGAGGCGACCGGCGACCCCTACACGTACTACATGGACCCCAAGGCTTTCGAGGAGTTCGATATCGGCCTCGCCGGTGAGTACGTCGGTGTGGGCATGGTCGTTGAAATGATCCAGGACTACGTCACCGTGGTGGCGCCCTTCAAGGGCAGCCCAGCGGAACGGGCCGGAATTCGCGCGCGGGACCGCATCGTGGCCGTCGACGGCAAGGACATGCTCAAGGTCCCGTCGGACATCGTGGCCGGTCTCATTCGCGGCAAGGAAGGGACCCCGGTCACCATCACCTTCGCCCGCGGGCCCAGGGAGTCGGAGACACGGTTTGACGCTAATCTCGTCCGCGAGAAGATCATCCTCGAAAGCGTCAGCTCCAGCCTGCTCTTCCCCAGCGAAGGCATCGGGTACCTCATGATCACCGACTTTAACCGGAAGACGCCCGAGCAGTTCGCGGCCGCCCTCTCCAAGCTGCGCCTGGAAGGCCTGAAGGCCCTGGTCCTGGACCTGCGCAACAACGGCGGTGGCTACCTCGAAGAGTGCATCACCATCTCCAGCGCCTTCGTCACCTCGGGGACCATCCTCCACCGGGTCGGCCGGGACGGCCAGCGCGACACGGTCGCCTCCCGCGGCGGGCAGCCTCTGGGTGTGCCCGTGGTCGTCCTGGTCAACGAAGGGACGGCCAGCGCCGCCGAGATTCTGGCCGGGGCCATCAAGGACAACAGGGTCGGCCGGCTGGTCGGCACGGTGACGTTCGGCAAGGGCACCGTCCAGACGCCCTACGACCTCGGCGGGGGTTCGGTGCTGCGCCTGACGACCGAGCGTTGGCTCACCCCGAACGGCGACCAGATCACGGGGAAAGGCATCACCCCGGACGAGATCGTGAACCTACCGGAACTCAAGCCTGACGAGACACCGATCACGGGGTCGGACCCTGACGACCCGCGCGACACCCAACTCCGCCGGGCCATCGAGCTTCTCCGGGCGGCCCTCGCGCAGGGGAGCGGAGGCTAGGTCTTGGGCTTTCCGTTCATCGACGTCGCCAGGAGCGTCCTCCAGAACGCTCCGCAGGTCATCTTCAACCCAGGTCTGGGCGACCCGACCGCGCGTTTCCGCTTCGTTTTCTACTGGACGATGGTCTTCTTCGCCTACACGCAGTACCGCAAGACGGCCCGGATGCAGGAACAGCTCTACGGGGCTCCCCGCCGGAGCCCCCTGGGCCTCACGGTGCTCGCCGGAGTCGAGGGTCTGATCGTGGGTCTCATCGGCAGCTACCTGATGACCTTTTTCGGCGTCTCCTTCACCCCGGACGGCGGCGGTCTGGTCTGGGTCCTGGTCACGGCCTTCGCCCTCATGCTGCTGGACCCCAGGCTGATGTGCTTCTCCTACGCCGGCGGCCTCGTCTCCCTGAGCTATCTCCTCCTTGGGTTTCCCAAGGTGAGCGTGCCGGCCCTCATGGGCCTGGTGGCCATCCTGCACCTCATGGAGAGCCTGCTCATCTTCCTCAACGGCTCGGCCGGCGCCACCCCGGTCTACCTTGAGCAATCCGGGCGTCCGGTGGGCGCCTTCTACCTCCAGAGGGCCTGGCCGGTTCCGGTGGCCATCCTCATCCTGGCCGTGGTCTCACCGCTGCAGGCCTCCGGCGGCATCGGCATGCCTGATTGGTGGCCGCTCCTGCGGACCTCGCCGGAGATCCTGGCTCACCCGGGGGCCGCGTTCTTCATTCACGCCCTCCCGGCGGGTCTCGGCTACAGCGACCTGGCGGTGACCGTCTCGCCCAAGGCCAAGACCCGCCGGACGGCTCTTCACCTGGCGGCCTACAGCCTCGTGCTCCTGGTGCTGGCCATCGGGGCGACGCATTTCGGTCTTTTGGTCTGGGTGACGGCGCTTTTCGCCCCTCTCGGGCACGAGGCCATCGTGCGCTTCGGCAGCCGCCAGGAACGCCGTGGGCGCCCGTATTTCGTGCCTGTCGAGGGCGCGGTGATGGTCCTGGACGTCATACCGCGGAGTCTGGCTCACCGGCTGGGCCTCGGCCCCGGCTGGCTCATCACGGACATCAACGGGCAGGCCGTGCGCGGCCGGGACGATCTGGACCAGGCCCTGGAGGCCGCCGGTCAGGCCGGTCGGCTGGAGTTCACCGCCAGGCCGCCCGCTTTCGACCGGCGAGGGGGGCAGGCGGGGGACGGCGTCCGCCGTTTCTCGTCGTCCTTCGAGCCGGGCGCGGTCCTCGGCGTCATTCCCGTGCCCGAACCCGGAGACGACATGGGCCTCGTCCTCAAGACCGCCAGCCCGATACGCGCCCTGCTGCACAAGCTCTTCAAGGGGGCAAGCGGCAAGTGAGAGCCTTCTTCGCCCCGGCCGGCTGCGCGGTCATCGGGGCCTCCCGCGACCCGGCCAAGCCCGGCCACCAGATCCTCCGCAGCTTGCTCGATGCCGGTTTCCCGCCGGGCCGGCTCTTCCCGGTGAACCCGGGCGAGAGCGAGGTCGCCGGCCTGCCCGCCTATCCCGACCTCCTCTCGGTCCCCGCCATTGTCGAACTGGCGGTCCTCATGGTGCCCCCGCGGGCCCTCGACGCCGTCCTGGCCGACGTCAAGGCGAGGGCCGTGGGACGGGGCGACCTGAAGGCCGTCATTGTGACCGCCGGCGGTTTCGCCGAGTTGGGCACGGCCGAAGGCCGGGAGCGGCAGGTGAGACTGGTCGCCGCCGCCCGCGACGCCGGCGTGCGGCTCATGGGACCGAACTGCCTCGGCGTCATCGACACCGCGACCCATGTCGACACCACGTTCCTCCACGGCGTCGTCCGCCGGCCCGGACCCATCGCTTTCGTCTCCCAGAGCGGGGCGGTCGGCGCCTGGTTCGCGCAGATGCTGTCGTCGGAGCCGGAGCCGGTCGGGTTTTCCAAGCTCATCAGCCTGGGCAACATGGCCGACGTGAGCCTGCCCGAGGCGCTCGATTTCCTGCGGACCGACCCGGCCACCAAGGTCGTCGGCCTCTACCTCGAAGGAACCTCCCGGCCGCGGGCCCTCCTCGGGTCCATCGCCGCCCTGTCCGTGGACAAGCCTGTGGTCGTCCTGAAGACCGGCCGTTCGGATTCCGGCCGGGAGGCGGCCACCTCGCACACGGGGGCCCTCGCCGGGTCCGACCGCATCTGGGATGGGGCTCTGCGGCAGGTGGGGGCCTGGCGGGCCGAGACGATGGACGGGTTCGTCGACACCTTGCGGGTGCTGGCGGCCGGGGTCCCGGTGCCGGCCCGCTCTCCGCTCCGCGTCTTCCTGCTCACGCACGCCGGAGGCCCGGGCGTCTACGCCCTGGACCTCCTGGCGGCGCACCCGCGTGACTTGCGGCCGGCCAGCATCGCGTCGGGAACCAGGGCCGCCGTCGTGGCCGCCGGGCCGCCCCTGTCCTCGGTCTGCCGGCCGGAAGGACACGTGGACATGACGGCCTCGGCCACCCCGGCCCAGCACACCGAGGTCGCCAGGCTGCTCCTGGAGGACCCGGGTGTCGACGCCCTGGTCACGCTCGACCTGCCCATCCGTTTCCTCCCGGATGAGGCCATCGCCGAGGCCCTGACCCGGGCCTGGTCGGAGGCCCGCGGCGCTCGCGCCGGGAAGATACTTCTGCCTCTTCTCATGCACGGCAAGTGGAGCGCCGCCGGTCGCGCTATCCTGGAACGGGCCGGCCTGTGCCCCCTGGGCAGCCCGGACCGGGTCGTGGCGGCCCTGGTGAGCCTGGCGCGTCTGGGCGAACTCGGGCGCCTGGCCAGCCGGGAAGACCTGGGCCCGGACAACCCGGAAAGCGACCCGTCCGGCGCCGGAGTGACCCTCAGCGAGTGGGAGTCCATGGCCCTCCTCGGGCCCGTCCTGAAGGGGGCGGAGGCGGCCGCCGTCTTCCCGGCCTCGCGTCTGGCGAGGTCGAAGGAAGAGGCTCTGGCCGCCGCCCGGGAGGTCGGCTACCCGGTCGTCCTCAAGCTCTGCTCGCGGGCCATCCCGCACAAGGCGGCCGTTGGGGGTGTCCGTCTCGGCCTGCGCTCGCCGGATGACCTCGGCCGGGCCTACGATGAATTGGCCGCGAGAGCCGGGGAACTCCTCGGCCCCGACACCACCGAGCGGCTGGAGGGTTTCCTCGTCCAGGCTCAGGCCGAGCCTGGGTCTGAGGTCATTGTCGGCGCGCTCCGCGACCCGCTCTTCGGGCCCGTCGTCGCGGCCGGGCTTGGGGGCACGCGCGTCGGCGCGGACAGCCCTCTCCACTTCCGCCTGGCGCCCCTGTCGGAGCGGGGCGCCCGCGGGTTGGCCGAGGAGGCGACCGGCGTCGAGACCTTGGGCCGGTTCATCCTGGCCGTCTCGCGCCTTATGGTCTCGCGGCCCGACATCGCGGAGATCGACCTGAACCCCATCGTCCTGCCGTCGGATGGCCGCGGGGCCCTGGCTGTCGATGCCCTGGTCCGCTTGGCCTCAGGAACGGAGGCTCGCCTGTGGGAACCTTCAATCTGAGAGCGGAGTTCGACCCCAAGGGTGACCAGCCCAAGGCCATCGAGGACAGCGTCCGGGCTTTCGAGCGGGACGGCCGTCAGGTCGTCCTCCTCGGGGCGACGGGAACGGGCAAGACCCTGACCGCGGCGCACATCATCGCCCGCCTCGGCCGGCCCACTCTGGTCATCTCCCACAACAAGACCCTGGCCGCCCAACTCTGCGGGGAGTTCAAGGAGTTCTTCCCGGAGAACGCGGTCGAGTACTTCGTCTCCTACTACGATTACTACCAGCCCGAGGCGTACATCCCCAGTTCCGACACCTACATCGAGAAGGACACCATGCTCAACGAGGAGATCGACAAGCTTCGTCACTCGGCGACAGCCGCTCTCTTCGAGCGGCGAGACGTCATCGTCGTCGCCAGCGTGTCGTGCATCTACGGGTTGGGCTCGCCCGAGGACTACGGCAGCATGGTCCTTTCGCTGCGGCCGAAGATGGTCCGCGACCGCAACGAGGTCCTGCAGCGGCTGGTGGAGATCCAGTACGAGCGCAATGACGTCAACTTCACCCGCGGCACCTTCCGCGTCCGGGGCGACACCATCGAGATCCTCCCGGCCTACTTCGACGCCATGGCCATCCGTGTCGAATTCTTCGGGGATGAGATCGAACGGGTGTCGGAGTGTGACCCGCTGACCGGGAAGGTCGTGGCCGACCTCGACCACGTCTTCATCTACCCGGCCAGCCACTTTGTGACCGTGAAGGAGAAGCTCCAGCGAGCCGTGGGGACCATCGCCGTCGAACTCGAGGAGCGGCTACGGGAACTGCGGGAGCGGGACCGCCTCGTCGAAGCGCAGCGACTGGAGCAACGGGTGCGCTACGACCTGGAGATGATCCAGGAGGTCGGGTACTGTCCGGGCGTCGAGAACTACTCGCGCCACCTCACCGGGAGGGCCCCGGGAGAGCCCCCCTACACGCTGCTCGACTTCTTCCCGCCGGACCCCCTCATCATCATCGACGAGTCCCACCAGACCATTCCGCAGATACGGGCGATGTTCGCCGGGGACCGGAGCCGGAAGGAGACCCTTGTCGAATACGGGTTCCGGCTGCCGTCCGCCCTCGACAACCGGCCGCTTACCTTCGACGAGTTCCAGGCCAGGGCCAAGACCGTCCTCTACGCCTCGGCCACGCCGGCCCAGTACGAACTCGGGCGGGCGGACGCGATCGTGGAACAGATCGTCCGGCCCACCGGGCTGCTCGACCCGAAGATCGAGGTCCGGCCGACCAAGAACCAGGTGGACGACCTCATTGCCGAGGCCGGCAAGAGCATCGCCGCCGGCGAGCGGGTCCTGGTCACGACGATGACCAAGAAGATGGCCGAGGACCTCTCGGACTACCTCCGCGAGATCGGCCTCCGGACCAGGTACCTCCACTCCGAGGTCGACACCCTGGAGCGGATGGCCATCCTCCGCGACCTGCGGCTCGGTGTCTTCGACGTCCTTGTCGGCATCAACCTCCTGCGGGAGGGCCTCGACCTCCCCGAGGTCTCGCTCGTGGCCATCCTCGACGCCGACAAGGCCGGCTACCTCCGCTCAGCGACCGCTCTCATCCAGACCATGGGGCGGGCGGCGCGGAACGTGAACGGCCGGGTCGTCATGTACGCCGACACCATGACCGGCTCGATGCGCCAGGCCATCGACGAAACCGACCGGCGGCGCGAGATCCAGGCGGCGTTCAACGAGACGCACGGCATCACGCCGGAGACGGTGAAGAAGGCCGTGCGCGACCTCCTGGCCACGAGCCGCCCGGTCGTGACCAAGGCGACGGAACTGCCCGCAAACCTGCACGCCCTCTCCCCAAAGCAGCTTCAGACCTGGCTGGTGCGCATCCAGAAGGACATGACCCGGGCGGCCAGGGACCTCGAGTTCGAGCGGGCGGCCAGCCTGCGCGACATCCTCTTCGAGTTGCGGGCGGCCATGGCGGCCAAGAAGTGAGGT
>CALMHV010000394.1 GCA_937863905.1 uncultured Bacillota bacterium | reverse complement strand
GACCCGGCTCGCTCAAAGGGGCCCAGTTGAAGCCGAGACCACGGATGAACTCTCCGTTGAAGTCGCCGGAGTAGACGCCGGTCGGCACGACGGAGGCGTAGGCGACGTTGAGGGCCAGGATGGCCACGGCCAGGACGACCAGCGCGGCCAAGGAACAGACGGGTGCCGCCGGCCGATGCGCCGGCGCGGGCGGGCTGCGGTCCTCCGGCATCACGCTATCTCACCTCGTCGCCCTTGTAAAAACGCTCCAGATCGCTGAGCAGTCGATCAAAACTGTAGGGTCCCCGCGCGGCGGCCCCGCCGCGAAGACCCAGTTCCCCCCGAAGCTCGGCGGAACCGAGGAGTCTGAGGACGTGGGCCGCGGCATCCTCGGGCCGGTGGGCCACCAGGCCGCAGCCCTCCTGCTCAACGACGTCATGGCAACCCGCGCCGCGCCGGACGACGATGGGCACCTCGCGGGCCATGGCCTCTAGGAGCACCAGGGACAAGCCCTCCCAGCGAGCGGTGTGGAGCAGGAGCGTCGCGCGACTCAGAAGGGCGAGGAATTGGTCCTGCGGAAGCCACGGCAGGAACGTCAGGCGGTCCCGGACGAGGGGGGCTGCTCGCCTCAGGCGCTCGTCCACCTGCGCCCGCAAGGACCCGGACCCGACCCAGACAAAGCGCGTCCCGGGGCGTTCCCGTAGGACGCGAACGGCGGTATCGAGCATGAAGAGCGGGTCTTTCTGGGGTTCGAGCCGCCCCCCGGAGACGACCAGGCCATCTGGGCCACCCTGCGCGCCCGACAAGGCCAGGATCTCGGGGAGAGCGTCGCCGGGTGTCGAACGGGGCGTCGCGACCGCGTTGAAGCAGTCCGCCACAGGCCCGCCGAACCGGCGGGCCAGCCCGCTCTCATGCGGACTGGTGGCCAGGCAGATGGTGGCCGGGGTGCGGCTGAGAATGGCCTCCGCGGCCCAGAAGGCCAGGCGGGCTGGAAGGCTCACGTCCCGGCGCAAGAACGCGAAGCTCGCGGGGGAGTAGTAGGTGACCCGGGGACGGTAGGCCGGCGCCAGACGGGGCCAGAGGACGACGCGACCCGCCCAGCCGGCCCAGGAGGAGACAAGATGGACGACCTCGGGCCTGTGCCGCTCAAGGAAGACCCGCATCCCCCGCGCCAACCGGGCCGGCCCCCGGCCGGGCGAAAGCGGTCCAAGGTCGACGACCCGGCACCCGGGAAACTCCGGGGCGACTGTCTCCAGGGGGGGCGTCTCGGGTCTTGGCCAGTAGGCTACGGTCACATCGAAACCGCGGGCAGCCATCGGCGGAGCTGTGGACTTGAGCCACGCCAACACGCCACCCCCGGAAGCCTCGGTCACCATGGCCACTGAGGTTCGGTCCAAGCGCGACTCGACCCCTTTCGCCGTTTTCCCTGCCGGACCAAGAGGTCGGCAGTTGCCGCTATTTCTGTGCCCGACTACGAACTCCTGGCAACAACAGTTCTTTGGCCCGTCCAGGCCTCCGCTGCCGCCAGGTGGCAGGACCAGACAGCGAGAAGCCGAAACCTGTCGCCGCTGGATGACGGAGGTGGGCACGGCGCATGGCGGAGCTTACGGCTGGCCCGACAGCGCTCTCCTGGCCGGCGAGGGACGGACCCGGTCGGCGGCTCATGGAAACCGGCCTCCTGCTGGCTCTGGACCTCGGGGCCATGCTGGCGGCCGCCGCGGCGGCCTACGGCGTTCGGGTCGGACTCCTGGCTCACTACAGACACCTGTTTCCGCCCGGCCTACCGGCGGAGATGCCGTCGCACGCCTGGTGGTTGGCTGGCACTCTCTTCCTCGTCTTCGCCCGGCTCGGTCTGTACGTGAAGCGGCAGAGCTACTGGCGCGAGTTCGAGACCATCGTCACCGCTCTGACCGTCGCCTTCCTGGTCGTCCTGGCCGTCGTGTCCCTGGGTCAACTCGTGTACGAGGTCTCGCGGACCTTCCTGACCCTAACCTGGCTCTTCCTGGTCGTAACGGTCCCGTTCTTCCGCTGGACCGGCAAGCGGTGGCTGGCCCGGGCCGGTCTGTGGCGACGGTCGGTCCTGGTCGTGGGCGGCGGCAGCACCGGCCGCCTCGTCGCCACGGCCATCGCCCACGATACTTTCTTGGGCTACCACGTGGTGGGCTTCCTCGGGGACGGCTCCGCGGAGCGCAACGGGAGCTTGCCGGGCGGCCCCGCGGGAGAAGCGCGGTGGCTCGGCCCCCTCGCCGCGGCGGAGAAGGTCATGGCCTCGACCGGAGCGCGGACCGTCATCGTGGCCTCTCCCCACACTCCGGGAGCGGACCTTGTCCGTTTGGTGAACCGGCTACACCAGAGCGCCGACGCGGTTCTCATCGTCCCGGACCTGCCCGGGATCCCCGTTCTCGGAGTCGAGACGGAGCATTTCTTTGACCACCAGCTCCTCCTACTGCGGGTGAAGAACAACCTGTCGAGTCCGACAAACCGTGTCCTCAAAGGCCTCTTCGACTTCTTCGGAGGCCTTGTCCTGCTCTTGCTGGCATCACCGGTCTTTCTCCTGGCGGCGCTGGCCATCAAGCTCGACTCCCCGGGGCCGGTCTTTTTCGGTCACGAACGGGTCGGTCGAGGTGAGCGCCTGTTTCGCTGCTGGAAGTTCCGGACGATGGTCGAGGATGCCCAGAGCGGGCTCGCCGGGCTCCTGGAGAAGGGCCCCGAACTGCGCCGGGAGTGGGCGGAGG
>CALMHV010000393.1 GCA_937863905.1 uncultured Bacillota bacterium | reverse complement strand
CCCTACTTCGTCTCCTCCGCCTTCGGCCGCGGCGGGAAGACCCGCCGAAGGACGTAGGTCAGGAGCATGAAGAGAACGGTCGTGGCCAGGATGCCGGCCATCCCCAGCCCCATGACCTTGAGACCGGCCAAGACGACATCGACGTTCAGCCCAGCCATCCCCGTCCCCCCCTACTTGATCAAGGCCAGAATCAGACCGCCGGCCATGATGGAAGCGATCTGCCCGGACACGTTCGCGCCAACGGCGTGCATCAGGATGTGGTTTTGCGGGTCCTCCTTGGTCGACATGCGGGCGATGACCCGGGCCGACATGGGGAAGGCCGAGATGCCCGCGGCCCCGATCATGGGGTTGATCTTGGTCTTGAGGAACAGGTTCAGGAACTTGGCGAAAAGGACGCCGCCCGCGGTGTCCGCGACGAAGGCGACCAGCCCCAGGCCCAGGATGAGCAGGGTCGTCGGCGTCAGGAACGTTTCGGCCTGCATGGTCGAGCCGATGGTTATCCCCAGGAGCAGGGTCACCAGGTTGGCCAGCTCGTTCTGGGCCGACTTGGACAGGTTAGGAACCACGCCGCTTTCCCGGATGAGGTTGCCGAACATCAGGCTGCCGATGAGGGGCACGCTGATGGGCGCCACCATCCCGGCCAGGAGCGTGACGCCGATGGGAAAGAGGATCAAGGTCGTCCGCGAGACGCCCTCGCGGCTGAGGGTCATCCGGATGCGGCGCTCCTTGGACGTGGTCAGCTTCCGGATGACGAAGGGCTGGATGATGGGGACCAGGGCCATGTAGGAGTAGGCGGCGACGGTGATCGGCGCCAGCAGGCGCGGGGCGAACCGGGTGGCCACGTAGATGGAGGTGGGCCCGTCGGCCGCGCCGATGATGCCGATGCTGGCGGCCTCCTTGAGCGGGAAGCCCAAGGCCGCCGCGGCGACCAGGGTGAAGAACACACCGAACTGGGCCGCCCCGCCGAAAAGCATCAGACTCGGGTGCTGCAGCAGGGGGCCGAAGTCGCACATGGCCCCGATAGCGATGAAGATGAGGATGGGAAAGAGTTCGCTCATGATGCCGACCCGGTTCAGGAGTTCCAAAAAGCCTCCCGGGGCCACGGCGGCCGAGAAGGGGATGTTGGCCAGGAGGGCGCCGAAACCGATGGGCAGGAGCAGGTTCGGCTCGTAGTCCTTGGCTATCGCCAGCCAGATGAGAACCCCGCCGACGGCGAACATCACCAGGTGCTTCAGAGTGAGGCCGGCGAAACCCGCGAGAAGACTGTCCGTGTTAACCAACCCTTCGACCGCTCGTCTAGCCTGCCCAGAGACGCACCACAGGTCAAGTGGCGATAGTTCGCTGAGGAAGAAGGCGGTCCTTTCGCCGGCTGCCCGGCGCCAGCCTATTCCGCCGGCTGCCCGGCGCAGTCTATTCCGCCGGCGCCTCCGCCGGGCTCTCCGCCCGCGCCCGCCGGACGACGGCCTTCTTCAGCCAGGGTCCGTAGCGGTAGTAGAGGGAGTGTAGGAGCACGTTGACCGGGGGGCTCACCGCGATGGCCAGCCAGATACCCCGCACGCCGAGTTCGGGTTTGGCCGAGAGGTAGGCGGCCAGGGGAACGCGGATGACCCACAGGCACAGGGTGGTGAACACCAGGCTCGGCGTCGTGTCGCCCGCCCCGCGCAGGACGCCGGACAGCACGAAGAACACGGCCGTGAACGGATAGACGAGCGACACCGTACGCAGGTAGCTGATGCCCACGCCGGCGACGCCGGCCTCCCGGGTGAAGATGCGCATGAGGAGCGCGGGACAGGCCTGGGCCAGGGTCACGTAAAGGAGAGTGACCCCCACGCCCAGCAGGATGGCCCACTTGGCTACCTCGCGGGCCCGCTTCACGTTCCCCGCCCCGAGGTTCTGCCCGACCAGGGCCGACACGGCCATACCCACGGCCATCGCCGGCATGATGCCCAGCTGTTCGAGTCGTACGGCCAGCCCGAGACCGGCGGTGGCCTCGGTCCCGAAGGCGTTCACCAAGGCGCTCACCGTCACGATGGCCAGCGAGGTCACGACCTGCTGCAGGCCGGCCGGGAGGCCGATCCGGAAGATGGCCCGGATAATCCGCCAGTCGGGCCTGAGGAACTCGCGGCGGAACAGGGTGGCCCGGGACGCGGCGGGCAGATAGCGCAGGGCGATGACCGCCGAGACGACGATGGAGATGACCGAGGCCAGGGCCGCCCCGGCGACGCCGAGCCGCGGGAGGGGGCCGAGGCCGAGAATGAGCAGCGGGTCGAGGGCCGCGTTGAGGACGGTCGTGTAGACCAGCAGCCGGAGCGGGGTGCGGGAGTCGCCGAGCCCGCGCAGCACGGAGCTGACCGCGTTGAAAAGGAACATCGGGATCATCCCGCTCAGGAAGATGCCCAGGTAGGCGCTGGCCTGGTCCATGATTTCGGGCGGCGTGTTGACCAGGGCCAGAAGCGGGCGCCGCGCGGCGATGCCGACGATGGTGACGACGGCCCCCAGCACGACCTGCAGGAGCAGGGAGCTGTTCACGGCGCGGGTGACCATCTCGGGCTGCCGGGCGCCGAAGTACTGGGAGACCAGGACCGTGGTGGCCATGGTCAGGCCGAGGACCAGGGCGATGAGCGCGAAGATGATGGGGAAACCCACCGACGTCGCGGCCAAGGCGTCACTCCCCAGGAACTGCCCGACCCAGATGGCGTTGACCACGCTGTACATGGTCTGGAGCAGCTGGCCAACGAGCATCGGCCAGGTGAAGACGATGAGGTGCCTGGGGATGCTGCCCTGGGTGAAGTCCTGGGAGCGATGGGCCGGGGCGGCGACGATAGCTGCGGTGGCCGGCGTGGTCGGGATGTTTTCGGCGGTCAAGTCGTGGCTCCTTAGAGGTCAGAAGCGAGAG
>CALMHV010000392.1 GCA_937863905.1 uncultured Bacillota bacterium | reverse complement strand
GCCGGCGCGTAGGAAACCGCCGGTCGGGCGGGAACCTCGGGGCGGGAGGCGATAGTTATGGGCATAGACAGCGGCAAGCTGGAGATAGGCCGGGATGAACTCCTGGCGCGCCAGGCGAAGGTCAAAGACAGGCTCCGGGCGGACGGGCTTTGCGGGCTGGTTCTTTTCAGCGCCACATCGGTCTTCTACCTGACGGGTTTTGCCTTCATCCCGACGGAGAGACCTCTGGCCCTGGTCCTGCCCTTGGACGGCCCGAGCGTCCTCTTCGTGCCCAGGCTGGAACTGGAGCACCCGCGAGCCGTGGGGGCCGTCGTCGACGACGTGAACGCCTACCCGGAGTACCCGGGGGAGAAGCACCCCATGCTGCACCTGGGCGACCTTCTGAAGAAGGCGGGCTTCGGCGCGGCGGGGCGGCCCTATGCGGCGGACGGCGCTGGTTACGGTTCCTCCTGGGGGTACGATGGACCGAAGCTCGAGGAGGTCGGGGTCGGCTCCCCGGTCATCCTGGCGAAACTTGTCGAAGAGTTGCGGGTCAGGAAGTCGCCGGCCGAGATCCGTCTCATCCGCGAGAGCGCCCGGTGGGGTAACCTGGCGCACGCGCTGCTCCAGGAGTTCTCGGTTCCCGGGGCTTTGGAGACGGAGATAGCGGCCCGCGCCTCCCTCGAGGCGACCCGCACGATGATCAAGACCCTGGGCTCTCTGTTCGACCCGCGCGGGGGTGAGGGCGCCGGGGCCGGCTACCGCGGGCAGATAGGGCCGCACTCGGCCAACCCCCACTCCGTGACCCGCAACACGCGGCTCAAGGCGGGAGACGGGCTGGTGACGGGAGCGGGCGCCACGGTCTGGGGGTACAACAGCGAACTTGAGCGGACCATGTTCGTGGGCCGGCCGAGGCCGGAGCAGAAGACCTTCTTCGACCACATGCTGGCCATCCAGGACCTGTCGCTTCAGGCCATCCAGCCGGGCCGCCCGTGTTCGGAGGTCGACAAGGCCGCCCGCGCCTACTTTGACAAGCACAAGCTCTGGGACTATTGGCGCCACCACGTGGGCCACGCCCTCGGAATTCTCGGGCACGAGGCGCCCTTCTTCGACATCGGGGACCAGACGGTCATCGAGCCGGGGATGGTCTTCAGCGTCGAGCCTGGGCTGTATGTCGAGGGCCTGGGCGGTTTCCGCCACTCCGACACGGTCATCGTCACTGACAAGGGCATCGAGATGCTGACCTACTACCCACGCGACCTGGACAGCCTCATCTGCGGGTAGAGCCGCCGCTCCGGGGTGTCTGTGCTTTCGGGGCGCGGGCGCCCATAGGAATTGAGCGGGCGCGCGCGGGCCAACCAGGCGCCCCGGGAGTGGTAGCCATGGTCAAGTGGCTGTTCCGCCGGGGTCTGCCCATCGCTTTACTCCTCGGCCTGACCGTGGCCGCTGTCTGGGTCGCGGCGAACAGGCAGGTCCTGTGGGCGGCGGCGGTCGGGCCGGGTCTGGCCCGCTTCGAGCCCGGCGGCGAAGCCTGGGAACTCGAGTTCTGGATCGTCGGCGATGGCTGGGGCGAGCGGATGCCGGCTCTGACCTCGGTCGAGGTCCGCCTGGATGGCGCTCCCGCGGACGCGGAGGTCCGGTTCATCGACCAGCCGTGGGTGAGGGCCGCCGGCGGGGTCAGCGAGAGCGAACTGGGCGAGGTCAAGGCCGCCATGTTGTCGGAACTTGACGGGGCCTCGCCCAAACCCGCGACCCTGACCCATCTCGAAGACGTGACCTCCTGGCTGGCCACCCTGCTCAACGAAGTGACACCCTGCGACCTTATCCTCTCGGGGACCGGCGCCGTCGCGGAGGGCCAGCACTGGCTGGACCTCACCCTCGACTACCGGGTCGGGTCGCGGCGCGTGCGCGTGGTCGACCGGGTCCAGGTCGTCGTGGCCGCGATACCCCGCCTACCGGGCTGGGTGCCGGCCGACCTCCACATCCACTCCACCTACTCGGGCGGGGACAAGGACATCGCCACCATCAAGACCGAACTCGCGGCCCGCGGCTACGCCGTCGGCTACATGACCGACCACGCGGGGAGCCTGGTGTCCCAGGGGCTCTTCGGGGACATGTCCGGCCCGTATCCGGCGGCTTGCCGGACGGTGAGCGACCAGTCGACAGCCGTGTTTCCCGGGACCGAGATGTCGGTAGGGCCCGCCGGCCCCGGAGGCTGGGAGACGGACGGCCACAGTCTGGCCTACGGCATCTCCAGCATCTCCGGAATCGACGACGCCGCCTACGCCCCTCAGGCGGGCTTGGACCAGATCGACGGCAACAGCCCCCCGCGGTCGAGTTCGGGCCTCGCCCACCCGGCGCGCGGTGCGGGCTGGGTTGATTGGAACGTGGTCCGGTACTACGGCTACGAGGTCATGTCCGGGACCTACCAGCGCACCTTCGACCTGGAGTCTGCGGCGATGCGGCGGTGGCGGAGCGAGTGCCTGCGGCTGGCGAATTCCGCCGGCGAGTTCCGGCCGGGGGTCAGGACGGGAAGCGACTACCACCGGACCTGGCGCCCGTACGTGACCTTTATCCGCCTGTCGGAAAGCGCCCGGTCCTGGACCGAGTCCTGGACAGCGGTGAGCGAGGCGCTCAAGGCGGGGAAGACGACGGTGAGCCTCAAGGGGTCGCTCGCCTACATCACGCTGGGCGACAACGACGTGGGGAGCTGGGTGCAGGCGCCGAGCGGGGCCCTGCCGTTCACGATAGCCATCAAGCCTGTGGTGGCCGGGGCCTACAAGCTGACCCTCTACCAGGACAACGTGGCCGTCGCCGTCTGGAAACACTCGGCCACGCTCGAGGCCGGGCAGCTCTACACCTGGAAGAAGAACGTCGACTATCCGGGCGGGGGCGTCCACTACTACTGGCTCTATGTGAGCGGCGCCGACTACTGCTACACGACGCCTATCTACGTCCACCCGTGACGCCGCCGTCGGCCGGGACGGCCACGCCGGGGGTAAGGAAGCAGAGCCAGACCTGCTTCACCGGTCGGCCCAGGATGACGCTGACGGCCTGCCGGTAGAGGGCGACCTGGGTCCCGTAGACCGCGGCGCGTTTCGGGGCCTCGGCCGCCGTGACGGCATCGGTCTTGAAGTCGAGGATGGTCAGCCCGTCCACCTCGTCGACCAGGGCATCGATGATGCCCTGGACCAGGACCAGTTCCTCGGGACAGGGAGCCTCGCCGCCCGCGTCTCCCACGGCCTCGCCATAGACCTCGGAGGCCGGCAGGCCCACAGTGAAAGGAACCTCGCGCCTGACCCTCGCCCCGCACGACGCGAGCCAGCGTCCCAGGTCCGTGGTGAAGAAGCGGGCCACGGTGCGGATGTCGGCCGCCCGGGCCTGGTCCGGGGTCATGACCTCGCGTTCGGCCAGATCGGCCGCCAAGCGGGCCAAGGACTCTTCGTCGAGCGGGCCGCTGAGGTCGGCGTGTTGCAGCAGGAGATGCGTGGCCTGGCCTCGCTCGGCCGCCGTGGGACTCGCCGGGGCGTCCTGGAGAAAGGCCAGGCGGAGAGGGGGGAGGGGGGACGGGGCGGCCTGCGCTGCCGCCGCCTCCTCTTGGTGGCCGGTGTCCAGGAGCCTCTTGAGCTCGGTCGGCGAGACCTTGGCGGCCAGCCTGGTCAGGCGGGCCGCCGGGTATCTCCAATCGAGGGCGGCGGTCACCGGTCCGGGGGTGATGCCTGTCAGGGGCTCCAGCGCGGCGATCCGGTCCCGGATCTCGGTAGTGAGGGGCACCTCGGGCGGCCGGTTCTCAGCCGAGTCCGCGCTCGGGGTGGCGCCCCCGTCCGAGGCGGTGGTCACGGCCGCCAGCCGGCGGGCCTTGGCGGCGGCCTCGGCGGTGTCCCCGGGCCCCGAGAGACCCCAAAGGCGGATAGTCCAACGTGAGGAGAACGCCTCGGCGGGGCTCGGGGCGGCCTGGTCCTCGCCGCCGGCGAAGCCCGCGAGGCGTTTGAGTTCCAGGGCCGCCGGGTGCGAGGCCACGGCGGGCACGATCCAGTCGAGATACGTGGTCGCGGCGGCGATGCGGGCCGGGGACAGGCGACCGCCTGCCTGCGATGCGCCGGGTAGGCACCACTCCGCGAGCCCGGCCGGGAGGTTACGCCTGCTCCCGATGAGGACAAGGGCGTCGCGGGCTCGAGTCATGGCCACGTAGAGGCAGCGGATCTCCTCGGCCACCGTCTCCGCCAGGTTCTCACGGGACACCGCCCGGCTGGCCAGGCTCGGGTACTTGAGGCGGCGAGCGATGTCGGCCACGACCGGCCCGAGGCCGAGGTGCCGGTGGCACACGAGGTCGCCCCGCGCGTCCGTCAGATTGATGCGCTTGCCCAGATGCGCGAGAAAGACGATGGGGAACTCGAGGCCCTTGCTGCGGTGGATGCTCATGACCCGCACGGCGTTCTCGCCCTCACCGAGGGGTGGGGGAGGACCGAGGTCGCCCTCGCTCTCGCGGAGGCGGTCGACGAAGCGCAAGAAGCGGCAGAGCCCCTGCCGCGAGAACTGGTCGAAGAGCCGGGCCCGGTCGTGCAGGGTGCGGAGGTTGGCCTGGCGCTGCGTGCCGCCGGGCAGCCCGCCCACGTAGGCGTAGAGGCCCGTCTCGCCGTAGAGGCGCCAGACGAGTTCGGAGAGAGGACCGCGCCGGGCCGCGTCGCGCCAGGTGTCCAGGCGGCCTAGGAAGGCTAGGAGGCGCCTGGGGAGTTCCGCCGATACCGGCGGGGGGGAGGGCCTACCCGGCCCGGTCGCTTCACCTCCCCGTCCGGCCGCCGCGAGGACGGCGTCGTAGAACTCGCCCGGGCGGCAAGCCAGCCGGACACGGGCTAGGTCGTCGGAGTCGAGGCCCACGATGGACGAGCGCAGGATGGCCGCCAGCGGGATGTCCTGGCGAGGGTTGTCGATGAGCCGCAATAGGGAGAGAGCCGTCTCGACCTCCGCTGCGGCGAAGTATCCGGTGCTCAGGGCGGCGTAGGCCGGGATGCCCAGGCCTGAGAAGGTCTCAACGACCAGGTTGGCCAAGCCGGTGGTCGCCCGCATGAGAACGGCCACGTCGCCGTAACCGGCTGGGCGGTAGGCGCGTCTTCCCTTGTCCCAGACCGGGAGGGGCGAGGACCCCTTGACCATCTCCTGGATGCGCGCGGCGATGAGGATGGCCTCTCTCTGCACGACCTCAAGGTCCTCCGAGGTCGGGAGCCCTGGCGGTGGGCCGCCGGAGGCGCCGACCTCGGTGTCGTCGCCCGCGTCGGCGGCAACCTCGTCGTTGCCGGACGCGCCGACCTCGGTGTTGCCGGAGGCGGCAGCGCCGGCCTCGGTGTCGTCGCCCGCGTCGGCGGCGACCGTCCTCGCGTCGGGCTTCGCCTCGACCAGGTGCAGTTCGACAGCAGGGTCTCCGCCCGGGGGTTCAGGCAGGTTCGCGCCATAGACGAGTTCGGCGTCTGGTCCATACTCGATTTCCGCCGCGTCCTTCCGCATCACCTGGCCGAAGACGAAGTTGACGGCGTCGACGATGGGACGGCGACTCCGGAAGTTGTGGGGCAGGTGGAGCAGACGTCCGGCCGCGGTTGAGCCCGCCGCCTCTCCGGGTCTCCAGGGAAGGTAGTCTCGGCTCTTGGCCTGGAAGAGCGAAGGCTCGGCCAGGCGGAAGCGATAGATGCTCTGCTTGACGTCCCCGACCAGAAAGAGATTGTCGCCCCGGGAGACCAGGGAGAGGACGGCCTCCTGGACGGCGTTGGTGTCCTGGTACTCGTCGACGAGGACGGCGGTGTAGCGCTCGCGCAGTTCCCGCACGGCCTCAGACCCCCGGAGGGCCCGGAGGCAGAAGTGCTCAAGATCGCCGAAGTCCAGCGTGGCTCGCTCATCCTTGGCTTGGCGATAGGCGAGGTTGAACCCGGCGACGAGCGCCACGAGGGCCCGCACCGGGCCGGCCAGACCGCGGAGTTCGCCCAGGAGGTCCTCCTCGGTCCGTCCGCCGTAGGCACTGACGAGTCCCTCCACGGCTTTCTTGGCCCTGGCTCGAGCCGACTGGACAGCGTCCTTCACCGCTGCATCGGTCCGCTCGGCCCGGGCCGCGGGAAGCCGCGGGAAGGAGCCGACCTCAGCCAGGGCGGAGACGATGTCCGGCCACTCGCCGCCGCGGCAGCGTCGCGCGGCCAGGGTCAGCCGGTCCGCGTCCTCGGCCAGGACCGGGATGTAGCCCTCCGGTCCCCTCGGAAGGCGGGCGAGGTCTTCGGCCTGCCGGATGTTCTCGGTGGCCCCGAGGAGGGCGGACTCAATCTCCGCGATGACCCGCCGGCCGAAGCCTATGGCCGGGTCGGTCAGACGCGCTCCCGGCGGGGGCGTGAAGGCCAGCGCCGACCGGTCGAGCCAACCCTCCGGGTCCGGATGACTGCGGGAGAAGCGGTAGAGGCGAAGCACTGTCTCTCGAAGGGGCTCGTCGCCCCGGTCGGAGCCGTAGGCATCGACAAGACGGGCGAAGCCCTCGTCAGCCCGCTCGTAGCCTTCTTCGAACACGGCTTCGAGGACTTCGGTCTGGAGGAGAGAGGCCTCCTCTTCACTCAGGACATCGAAGGCCGGGTCGAGCCCGAGACGGTGGAAATGCCGCCGGCAAACCGACAGGCAAAAGGCGTGCAGGGTCGAGATGGAGGCCCGCCCGAGAAGGGCGGACTGGCGCCGGAGCCGCGAGGCTGTGGCGGCTGGGCCGGCGTTCTCGGCGGACCGGAGGCGCTCGCGCAGGACCGTCGCCAGCCGGTCGCGCATCTCGCTCGCCGCGGCCTCGGTGAAGGTGACCACGAGGAGGCGGTCGACGTCGACGACGCCGTCCGGACCGGTCTCAGCCAGGCCCCCCGGACCCAGGACGAGACGGATGACCCGCTCGACGAGGACGGCCGTCTTGCCCGAGCCGGCCGCCGCGGAGACCAGGAGGTTTCCACCCCGGGCGGTGATGGCCAACTCCTGCTCCGGCGTCCAGGTGGTCGCCGCCGGCGGGGCTGCCCCGGCCGCCCTATCCGGCCCTGCCGCCGGGTCCGTCGCTGTCGCCATCGCGGGTTCCCTCCTTCTCGGCCATGAGTCTCCAGACATCGTCTTCCTTGATTTGCGGCAGGCGGCGGTACCCGTCGCCCGCGCCCGGGTCGAAGCGGCAGACAGGGCGGTAGTCGCAGAAACGGCACGACGATTCCCTGCCCGAACTCCGGACCGGAAGAATGTCGATTTCGCCCGTCCGCATCCCCTGGGACAGCTCGGCCAGCTTCCGCCGCGTGAAGCGGAGAAGGAGGTCCATGCGTTCAGGGGCGAGGAGGGCCTTGGACCGGCCCGGCGTCCCGCTCTTGAGGATGCGGACGGGGAGAAGGGGCGGAGCGGGCCCGGGGCGGCCGGTGAGATCCGGGGGGCCGCCGCTCAGGTGACGGTCCATGAGCCCGAGGACGTCGCCGTCGTCGAGAAGGATGCCCTCGGTGCGGGACAGCTTGGCGCGCTCGCTGACCAGGGCGCTCTCGTCGAGAGGGCCTTGGGCCCGGACGTAAGCGTCGGTGATCGGGAAGAAGAGCGCGCCGGCCGGGATGAGCGCGCCGGCCGCGCCGGGGGTCACATTGGCGGCCAAGGCGGTCTCGGCGGCGGTCGCGGCCAGGAGATACGCCGGAAGCTGGATGTCAAGGCCGTTGTACGTATCGCGGACGCTATAGGTGCGGCTGGAGGACTTGAAGTCGATGACCCGGACGAACTCCCTGGGACCCAGAGAAGCGACCTCGAGACGGTCGACCATCCCGCGCCAGCGGAAGGAAGCGGCTTCGTTCGCCAGTTCGAACCGTAGTTCCGTCGCCACCGGGCGGAAGGCGCTCCGCCGGGCGTGCTCCTGGAGGACTTCGATGGTCCGGCCAACGGTGCGCTTCAGTCGCGCCGCGAGGTGGCGGTGCCGAGCCGTGCTGGTCAGCACTTCGCTTTGCAGTCGCGGCGTTATCTCTTCGACCGCCCGGCCCAAGCGCTCGGCGATGCCCTCCGGCTCAAGGCCGGCGAGATCGACCTGCTCTCTCTGGAGGGCCTTGGCGAACAGGCTCAGGGCGGCATGGAAGTAGGAGCCGATTTCGGGAGCCTTGAGCTGCTGCCGCGGCCTTGGCTCCAGGGCCAGACCAGCCGAGGCGAAATGGCGGAAGGGGCAGGCGGCGTAGTCCTGCAGCCGGGAGACGCTCACCCGCACCGTCTGGCCGTAGAGGTCCAGGGCCAGGGAAGGGCCGAGGGTGGCGCGGTTCCGGTACCCGAGCGACCGCAGGGCCGCCCGGGTCCTCTCCCGGCGGTCGGGCGCTCTCCGGTCGACCAGCCAGGAGTAGGCTTCCAGCCACCCCGGGTCCACGGCGCCGGCCCAGGTCGGGCCGCTGGTCTCGGGCCCGGCTCCGGTCGCCGCCTCGGGCGGGGTCCCGGTCGCCGCCTCGGGCGGGGTCCGGAGCGCCACGGACAAGGTCCTGGCCACCCCGGCCAGGGTCTCGGCCTCGGCGCAAGCCTCTCCGGCCCGGGGTTCCAGGGTCGCGGTCGTCTCGGCGAGCCGGGGAAACGCTTGCCGGAGCCGGGAAACCAGAGCCGACGGGGCCATGGCCCGGCCGCTGTCGTCGGTTCGCGTGTAGCTGACCCAGAGACGCTCCGAGGGCCGGGTGAGGGCGATGTAGACGAGGTAGTCCTCACCGAAGGCCTTCTCCTGGCTGGAGGGCGCCAGGTCGAGGCCGAAGCCGGCGAGTTCGGCCCGCTCGGAGTCGCTGAAGACGACATCGTCGGGACTGGCCGCCGGGAAGACACCGTCGTTGGCTCCCAGGACGAAGAAGGCCCGGACGTCCGGTTGGCGGGAGCGGTCGATGGACCCGACCATGACCTGGTCCAGGCTCGGCGGGACGAGCCCAAGCTGCAAGCTCTCCAGCCCGGCCTCGACGATCCGGGTGAACGCCGCAAGCTGCCCGGGCTGGTCGCCCAGATTGCGGACGAGCTGGTCCAGGAGGTTGACGAGGCCCTTGGCGACCTGGTCGTGTTCTTGGACCAGGCTGCGGTGTCCCTCGGCCGTGGCGTCGTCGGCCCAGCGCCGGAGCGTCGCCGGCACGCCCGCGGCCTCGAGAAAGGCCCAGAGGGCGGCCGTCAAGTCGCGCAGGGTGCTGTCCCGGCGGCTGACCGCGGCCACGAACGGGCCGAGAAGCCCGGCCACCCTCCGGCGCAGGCCGTCGATGCGGGCCAGCCGCTTCTCGTCGGCGGGCGCGGGCGGGGCCGTCTCGTCGAGGGCGAAGACGCGGCGCCAGCGCCACGGGGCTTCGGACGTCCAGGCGTGACCCCGCACACCGTGGGCCAGGACGTAGTTCTCAAGGATATCCACCTCGTCGCGGGAGAGGGGCCAGAGGTCTGTCTTAAGCAGGCGGAAGACGGGTTCAGCCGCCCAGTTGGAGAGGGCAACCTCCAGGGAGGAACGGACGAACTCGACGAGCGGGTGGTAGGCCACGGGCCGCCGCCGGTCGAGGAAGAGGGGGATGCCGTAGTCGGCAAACGCCGCCTCGATGAGGTCGGCGTAGGGGTCCAGGGAACGGGCGACCAGGGCCATCTCCCGCCACCGCAGGCCGTCCTCCCGCGCCAGGCGGACCATCTCGCGGGCGGCGGCGGCGACCTCGGCGCGGCGGGATTCCGCCCCCACCAGGGTGATGGCGGGGTGGGGGTCGCCGCTCGGGAAGGCCTGCGGGGCCAGGCGGGGGTACTCGCGCTCGAGGTGCGCTAGGGCGGGCGCGGTGGCGAAGCGGGGCGACCCCGACAGCTTCACGCTTTCGGGCGGCCCCGCCCCGGCCGCGACGGCCAAGGCCGTGAGGGCATCGTAGGTCCGGAGGGTCGGGTGGAACGTCGAGGCGCCGTCGCGCGAGGCGCCGAGGTCCGCCGGGTCCAGGCACAGCGTGACGTTCACTTCCCGGGCCAGGCCGGCGAGGGCGGCGAGGACGCCGAGTTCCTGCCGGGTGAAGCCGGCGAAACCGTCCAGCCAGATCGAGGCCCCGGCCACAGCCGCCGGGACCGGTCGTGCGGCGAGCTTGGTCGCGAGCAGGCTCAGGTAGTCGTCAGGGTCAACCCACCGGCCGGCCAGGTAGGTCTCGAGATCGCGGCCGATGACCGCGAGGTCCCGAAGCTTGCCGGCGAGGGCCGTATCGTCGCGCCTCAGGGCGGCCAGGGCCTGGAAGCCTTGTTCGAGGTCGTCCGGGCCGATGCCGTAGGCGTGGAGTTCGCCCAGGGTGTGAGCCAGGCGGCGAAGGAACCCGGCTTTGCCGGCGCTGGCGTCGAAGACGCGCAACTCGCCACGCCGGCGCTCGATGAGGAGGCGCAAGGCCATGACCTTGCCGATCTCGTCGATGTGGGTCCGGGCGGCCCCGCCGGTCTCAGCCAGGACCCGCCAGGCGAGGCGACGGAAGCTTACGACGCTGGCCCGCAGGGTCCCCGGCACGCCGGGCTGCGCGACCAGGGCGCGGTCCGTCTGGAAGGTTGCCTGCTCCGGGACGAGGAGGATGAGCGGCGGCCCGTCCGGAGAGCGCCGTAGTTCAGAGGCCACGGCGTCCAGGCAGTACCGCGTCTTGCCGCTGCCGGCGCGTCCCAGGATGAGGCGGAGCGACAAGGTTTGCCCTCCAATGGCCCTCCGAGGATAACGGTCTTAGTTTCTCCAGAGGGGCAGGCGGTCCTCCGGCGGCCCGGGGACCGACATCTGGTGACGGTGCCGCGTTCGGCCGCCGTGACAGGAGGTGAGACGCAAGTGACAGGAGGTGAGACGCAATAAACGAACCTACCGCTTCATGACCTCCGACCTGACCGCCCTTCCCCGGCCCGAAAGGGCCGCTCCGAAGCCCACCCTGCGCCGCGAGATTTTCGTCCTCGCCTGGCCGGCTGTCCTCGAACTCGTCCTCAACATGCTCTCCTGGATGGCCGGCGTGGCCATGGTCGGCCGGCTCGGGGCGAACGCCCTGAGCGCGACCGGTTTCTCCGGGCAGATCTTCTGGGCCGCCATCTTCTTCACCGGCGGCATCGGCGTGGCCGTCACGGCCATCGTCTCGCGCCGGGTCGGCGCCGGTGACCCGGCCGCGGCCGGCCGCGAGGGGGCCCAGGGCATCCTGCCCGCCTTGGGGGCCGGCCTGGTCATCGGGGCCGGGCTCTACTTCGTGGCTCCCGGCATCTTTCACCTCACCAACCTCGGCCCCGAGGCGTCCAGCATCGGCGTCACGTACCTGCGGACGCTGTGCGTCGGCGCGCCGATCCTGACGACGACGATGGCCATGTCGGGCATTCTTAGAGGCTTCGGTGATACGCGGACCCCCATGGTCATCAGCGTCGTCTCCATCATCCTGGGCATCGCCACCGGCTATGCGCTCATCTTCGGTCGCTTCGGCCTGCCCGCTCTCGGCCCGCGGGGGGCGGCTCTGGCCAACGTGGGCGGTGAGGCCGTCGCCCTGCTCCTTACCGTCCTCGTGGCTTTCGGCGGCAGGCACCGGGCTGGGCTTCGGCCGGCGTGGATGTTCCGCGTGGAGAAGCGGGTGCTGTCTTCCATCGTCGGCCTCGGCCTCCCGGCGAGCCTGGAGAGCTTCTTCATCGACCTCGGCCGGGCGGCCGGGATGTTCGCCGTGGCGTCCTTGGGCGCGCTGGCCGTGGCCGGGCACGAGGTCACGGCGGTGACGGAGTCCTTGTCGTTCATGCCCGGATACGGTTTCGCCATGGCCACGACCATCCTCGTCGGCCAGAGCCTGGGCGCCGGGGACCCGGTCAAGGCCAAGGCGGCCGTGGCCGCGACGGCCAGGCTGTCCGTGCTCCTGATGGGTCTGATGGCCGTGGTGTTCCTCCTCTTCCCGAGGGCTCTGGTCAGCATCTTTACCAACGACCCGGAGATAATCGACCTGGCCGCGCGCTGTCTGCGGGTGGCGGCCTTCGCTCAGCCGTTCATCGCTCTGGAGGGCGTCTACGCCGGAGCGCTCCGCGGCGCCGGGGACACCCGGTCGCCCATGCTCGTCAGTGGAACGGTGTCCTGGGGTTGCCGCGTGGCTCTGACCTATGTCGCGGTTTTCGTCCTGCACCTGCCCCTGCCTTGGGTCTGGGGTGTGATGGTGCTCGACTGGGGGCTAAAGGCCCTTTTCCTCTACCTCGTCTTCAAGCGGGGGCGCTGGCAGGTCATCAAGGTCTAGGAGGGGAGACCCGTGTCCAGGCTGGAGGCCGTCAAGACCTTGCTCGCCTCCGAACCGCGGGCCCGCGGTCGCGTCCTGGACGCCGGGACGGGCGGCGGCTACATGACCGCCATCCTGGCCTCCCTCGGCCCGTCCGAGTTGGTCTCGGTGAGCGTGGACGAGGCGGCCTTCGCGGAGGCCAGGGAAAGGTCTGAGGTCGTGGCCGGGGCCGCGGCCGCGGGCAAGCTGCGCTTTCTGCTGGGGGACCTCGCCGACCCGGACCTGCTCCCCGTAGCGGCCTTCGACCTCGTCGTGGCCGACTACCTCCTGGCGGCCGTGGCCTCCCACCGGCCTTTCCGGGAACTCGAGGTCCTGGAGCGGCTGGCGCGGCTGCTGGCCCCGGGCGGACTCCTGGTCGTCACCGGGATGGAGCCCTTCGAGCCGGCGCGCACCCCTGAACAGGAAGCCATCCGCGCTGTCCTGCGCTGGTGGGGCGCCCTGACCTTCCTGGGCGGCGAGGAGATGTACCGCGAGTCCCCGTCCTGGTGGGTGGCCGGACGCCTCCGGGAGAGAGGTCTCTCGGTGGAGGAGCCGGTGTCCTCGGAGCCTCTGGTCTGGTCGATAGCCCTTCTCCAGCGTCTGGCCCAGGAGGGACTGCGACAGGCCGCCGCCTCCGGCGACCCCGCCCTGGAGCGGTTCGCCGCCAAGCGACTGGCCGCGCTGGTCCGGCGGGCCGCGCGCCTCCCGGGCTTCGCTTCGGGCGACCGGAAGGTCGCCTGGTCGCAGGACTGGGTCGTCCGGGCCTGGGGCCCGGCCTAGAAGTTCTCCGGCCGCAGTTCGAAGAAGGCCGTCGGGTGCAGGCAGGCCGGGCAGCTCTCGGGGGCGGCCGGGCCCTCGTGAATGAACCCGCAGTTGCGGCAGCGCCACTTCTTCTTCTCCGAACGCTTGAAGACGACGCCCTTGGCCAGGTTCTCGCGGAGTTTCGCGTAGCGGGCCTCGTGGTCGGCCTCGGCGACGGCGAGAGCCTTGAAGACGTCGGCGATCTCCGGCAGGCCCTCCTCGCGGGCCACCTTCTCGAAGGTCGGATACATGCTCGTCCACTCGTGGTGCTCCCCGGCGGCGGCGGCGTCGAGGTTGGCCGCGGTGTCCTTTATCTCGCCCAGGAACTTCAGGAGACGCTTGGCGTGCTCTCTCTCGTTGTCGGCCGTGTCCTCGAAGAGGGCGGCCGTCTGCTCGTAGCCTTCCTTCCGGGCGGCTGAGGCGAAATACGTGTACTTGTTACGGGCCTGCGACTCGCCGGCGAAGGCGGCCCGCAAGTTGGCCTCGGTCCTGGTTCCCTTGACGTCCTTCACTCGCAGCACTCCTTCCGGGGCATACTTCATGTGGTCCCACTGCCATATTCTAGCCCGTTTCACAT
>CALMHV010000391.1 GCA_937863905.1 uncultured Bacillota bacterium | reverse complement strand
AACGAGCCACCCGACCAATATGGCGGTGATGGCTCTGACCTCTAGCGGGCCAACACCCACAACGTTAATTGCAGAGAAGTCGGGTTCCGGCACCCTGTTTCGCCTAAGGCTTGACAAGCGTCTCCCTCAGACCCCTTCTTGCCTACGGCTCAATCGCGCACCGGGTAGGGGAAGCGACCTGCGGACCTGTCTGACCCGGTCGGGTAGTCCTAGGCCCACGTGAGCTTCCGCTTGAGCCCGTTGAGGTGCCCCCAAGGAACAAAACCGTCGTGCTGGAGACGCCCGACGATGATTCCGGGTGCTATCCCGAGTTCGGCGGCGAAGGAGGCGACTGCCCGCTTGGTGGGACGCCGATGAGCGCAGGTGAAGGCCCTGTACTGCTTCGGTGGGATTAGGAAGTCTGCCGCGAACCGGCTGGCCTCTTCCTCCTCGCCGCTCACTCCGTCCTCCTCCTCGATACGAGCCTGCTTGCCGTGAAGTAGGATGTGCGCCCCCTCGTGGAAGAAGGTGAACCAGAGTTGGTCGTCGGTCCGGTACCGCAGACTAAGCTGTAACAGGGCCTTGTCAGGCGCCAGCCACCGGGTGGCCCCGCTGACGCGAGCGCCCGGCAGCTCGGGGACAAAGACCACGGCTACCCCCGCCTCCGCGCACAGGCTGGCCAGGCTCTTCTCGATTCCGTCCACGGACCCCCCGGTCAGGCTGCGAACCCGCCCCAGAGTCTCCCGGAAGAGCCGGCTGGAGTGGGGCCGGCACTCTATCCGGCGCGCCTCGATTTCCCCCCGGCGCAACCAGGCCGCTACCGCTCCAGGCTGGCTCTGAAACGCCTTCGACTCCCTCAGGGCCGCGTCGGGTGCCGTCCAGACGACCTGCCAGGCCTCCGGCGAGGCGACTCCGAAGAACGACAGCGCTTCCCTGACCTTGCCCGCAGGGTCTCCTCTATCTTCCAGCCAGCCGTACTCGACCATCTTCCTGACCGGCAGGCCGTCGAGCCACCCCTTGGCCAAGACCAATTCGCGCGACTCCTTCGTTCTGGCGACTGTCTCCTGATAGTCGCGCTCAAGCCCGAGCCACATACTCGCTGGGACCCCAAGGACCATCTCGAACTGGATGGCGGTTTCCGCCGTTATCGCGGCCTTCCCCTTGATGATCTCGTTGATGGTCTTCCTCGGCCGACCGGTGCGGCCGGCAAGTTCGGCCTGAGTCATGCCAAGCGACCGGAGGACTTCGAGGACAGTGTCCCCTGGCAGCACGGCATAGTCCGGCCGAAAGGCATGTCTCTTCTCACCCATGATAGTCGACCCTCTCAATGATCACGATGGCTGTCACCCTCGCCAGAGCAATCCCGCCATCCGGCAGGCGCGGAACCGGAGCCACCGGCGCAAAGACAAGCCTGTACGGATGCTTCAGGTCAACAGAGAACTGGCCGCGCTTGTCGCCAACAAGCTGATGGCATCTGGCGGGCGGCAGGCACCCCATGATGGCCAGATTGTCCGCCGCGCGAAGCTGCGCCAGCCGCCGCATGATGAGGTCCGCTTCTTCGAACCCGAAGCGGCGCACCAGAGCGGCGCGCGAACTGTAGAGTTGTTGGTCCTTCCTGGTTGGGAAGAGAACCTCCATCTACACTACTCCACCCCGGCCAGTATTAACCCCATAGGTTAATACGGTTTCGCGACTGGTCTCCCGACTCCTCCTTGGTGTAGCCCGAAAGAAAGCTGCTGGATCCCTACCCCGTCCCCAACTCCCTCTTGATCTCCGCCGCCTCGCGCTGGAGGGCGATGAACTCCTCCCGAAGCCGGGTCATCTCCGCTTCGTCGCGCTTGACCTGCCCGTCGGCCATCCGGGCGCCGAGACGCCTCTCCCCGGCCGCCAGGTGGAACGAGACCCCGTCGGTCTTTCCTCCAGAGTGAGCCCGGGCGCCCCAAAGCGGAAGGGCACGGACGCGGCAGGCGCCCATGCCCCGGCAGTCTTACAGCCACGCTGGACGGCCCGCGCACGCCAGTCGCGGCGTCGGCCCGACGCTTCCGGCCGTCTACTCCACCGTCACGCTCTTGGCCAGGTTGCGCGGCTTGTCGACGTCCGAGCCGCGCTCGATGGCCGCGTAGTAGGCGATGAGTTGGAGAGGGATGGCCGCCAGGATGG
>CALMHV010000390.1 GCA_937863905.1 uncultured Bacillota bacterium | reverse complement strand
GGAAATCTCCTGCTGGCGGTTCTCGACGCGTCCGGTGATGTGCATGAGCTGAAGGTAGTCGAGGATAAGGAGGGAGATATTGTGGTCGCGCTTCATCCGGCGCGCCCGCCCGCGGAGTTCCAGCGCGGACAGGCTGGGCGTGTCGTCGATGAAGATGGGCGCGTCCCCGAGCCGGCCGAGGGCGTCAGCGAAGAGGGGGAAATCGCGTTCCTGGATGTTCCCGGTCCGCATCTTGTGCGCGTCGTACGGCACCTCGGAAGCCAGAAAACGCATGGCGAGCTGGCCGGCCGACATCTCCAGGCTGAACATGCCCACCGGCAGGCCGTGCCGCACGGCGACGTTGCGGGCGATGTTCGTGGCCAAGGTCGTCTTACCCCGGGACGGTCGGGCGGCGATGATGATAAGGTCGGAGCCCTGGAAGCCCGAGGTGATGTCATCGAGTTCGGGAAAGCCGGTCGGGACGCCGGTGACCCTGACCTTGCTGTTGTACAACCTCTCCAGACGTTCGAAGGCGGTCTTGAGGAGGTCCTTGAGGGGTATGTAGGGGTGGGCCAAGTTGTCCCTGGCGATGGTGAAGATGAGCGTTTCGGCCTTGTCGAGAAGGGTCTTGGGCTCCTCTGAGGCCTCGAAAGCGCCGCCGACTATCGTCGTTCCGGCCTGGATGAGGCGTCTCAGCATGGCCTTGTCGCGGACGATCTGGGCGTAGTGGCGCACGTTGGCCGATGTGGGAACAGAGCGGGCCAGGGTGCTCAGGTAGGTGGCGCCGCCGATGCGGTCGAGCATACCGTCTTTACGCAGTCGCTCCGCGAGGGTGACGGCGTCGACGTCCCGGTTCTGCTCGTAGAGCTTGAGGACGGCCTGGAAAACAATCTGGTGGACATCCTGATAGAAGTCTTCGGCGGCCAGGACCTCCAAGGCCGTGGCGATGGCCTCGCGGTCGAGGAGGATGGAGCCCAGGACCGACTGCTCGGCCTCGGCGTTCTGGGGAGGCAGGCGGTCAGCCTGGGCGTTCAATGGTCGGAGACCCCCTTGTCGGCCCCGGCCGCTACGTGGCCCAGGGCCGTCTCCGCCCCGTCAAGCCTCTCGGCCGCGGGTTCCGCGAGGATGATCTCGAGGACGTCCTCGATGGTCTTCACCGGGAGGACTCGGACCCCGGGAATATCGGCCGGGAGGTCATCCCTATTGTCGCACGGGATGATGACCGTGGCCACGCCCGACTGGCGGGCCCCGTAGATCTTCTGATACAGACCGCCCACCGGCTTGATCCGTCCGCGGACCGAGATCTCGCCGGTCAGGCAGATGTCTTGACGGACGGGGACCTGCTTGATGGCGCTGATGATGGCCACAAGCATGGCGGCTCCGGCCGATGGCCCATCCACCTCGCCGCCCCCGACCATGTTGACGTGAACGTCGAAGTTGGCCAGTTCCTCGCCCGTGATGCGCCTCACCACCGAGGCGGCGTTGAAAACGGAGTCGCGGGCCATGGTGCCGGCGGTCTCATTGAAACGGACCGTCCCCTCGCTGGGCTTGCGCGCCGGGAAGGCCACGGCCTCGATCTCCAGCACCGACCCGAGGTACCCGGACGCCCCCAGGCCGAGCACCCGTCCGACTTCCGGTGTGGCCGAGGATTTGAGCACGGTGTTGGGGGTCAGGCGGCCGGATTGGATGACGTCCAGGAGGTCCTGTCGCTCGACGGTAACGTAGGGACGGTGCTGGTACGAGCGCTTGCGGGGGCCGCCGCGGAACTGGCGGATGGCCGACTGCTTGCCGCCCCGGCGGTAGAGAGCGAGCCCGTAGGCGTCGGCCAAGAGACCGATGGCCTTACGGCCCTCGACGGTGTAGTTCGTGATGAACTCGGTTAGTTCGTCGTTGATGCGAACGCGGAGCTTCTGAGCAGCGTCCGCGACGATCTGCTGAATGTCGCACGGCGACAGGGGTTCGAAGAAGACCTCGGCGCACCGGGAACGGATCGCTGGATTGAGGGACCACGGGTCGCGCGTGGTGGCCCCGATGAGCACGAAGTCGGCCGGCGCCCCGTCCTCAAACAGCTTCCGAACGTACTTCGGCACGTTCTTGTCGGTCGGGTCGTAGTAGGAGGAGTCGAAATTGACGCGCTTGTCCTCCAGGACCTTGAGAAGCTTGTTCAAGAGGATGGGCTCTATGTCGCCAATCTCATCGATGAAGAGGATGCCGCCGTGGGCATCGGTGACCAAGCCCAGCTTGGGCTCGGGCACGCCGCCTTCGGCCAACTCGCGGCGGGCGCCTTGGTAGATCGGGTCATGGACCGAGCCCAGGAGAGGGTTCGTCGCCTCGCGCGGGTCCCAGCGCAGGGTGGTTCCGTCCACCTCGACAAAGGGCGCCTTCGTCTCGAAGGGGGAGTAGGCGAGCCGTTTAGCCTCCTCGAGGACCAGGCGGGCGACGGTCGTCTTGCCGACCCCGGGCGGTCCGAAGAGGATGACGTGCTGGGGGAACGGACAGGCCACCTTGGCCAGGAGGGCCTTCATCGCGGCGTCCTGCCCGACGACTTCCGACAGCGACTGGGGCTTGATGTAGTCGATGATCGTGCGGGACAGACGCTTGGTGTCGAGCTTCTCCAGCACGGCGAGTTTCTTGAGGGTCTGCGCGTTCTCCGGACCCGTGTCCTCCTTGATGATCTGCATCTTGATGTCCCGCACGTACTCCTCATGGCGCTTCTGCATCCGCTCGGCAATCTTCTTCTCGAGCTTGTCCTCCACCGAGCGGCGGGCAATGAGGTCAGCTATCTCTTCCTCGATGTCCTCGAGGAGGGCCGGGATGTCCGACGGCCTGGGGGGCGACGTGAGGGTCGGATCCTCGTAGACGAGACGCTGCAGAGCCAGGACGCGCCGGCTCATTTCCTCCGAATTCATGTCGTCCAGGACCTCGAGCTTGCCCGCTCGGAGGACCAGCTTATCCTGGCCATGGATGTGGCCCAGAATCTCGAAGAGCGCGTCCACCTGGCGACGGAGCTGCTCCTGGTCGCCGAGCTTGGCGGTAAGGGTTGTCCTGGTCTGGACCAGACGGTCCAGGATGGACTTCATAGGAAGCTTCCTCTCGCTTTCGCGTCTCGGGCGGCCGACAGCTACTCGAGGGCCTCCACCGCGACCGTGATTTCCCGGGAAATCTTCTGGCTGAGGCGCACCGCGACCCGGTATGTGCCTAGGGCTTTTAGGGGTTCCTCAATCTCAATCCGCCTCTTGTCGATATCCAGGCCGAGGATGTCCTTGATGCCGGAGGCGATGTCCTTGTTGGTGACCGACCCGAACAGACGCCCTTCCTCACCCGCCTTGGCCTTCACCGTCAGGCTGAAGCCGTCGAGTCGCCCCGCGAGCGTTTCGGCTTCGGAGGTCTCGCGCTCGCTGCGGCGCTTCTTCGCGTCTTTTTGGCCTTCGAAGCGCCGCAGGTTCGCCGGCGTGGCCTCGATACCCAGACCCTTCGGCAACAGGTAGTTCCGCCCGTAGCCGTCGGCCACCGCGATGACTTGACCTCGCTTGCCAAGCTTGGGGACGTCGGTGACGAGAATGACCTTCACAGATTTCACACTCCTGGGGACCGGGTCCGGACCTCTTCTCCCGGCGACGTGGTAATCCTCCAGAGACAGCGCGGGAGGGCGGGGGTCCCGCGGCAGCGCCTGGCCGATGCGGATGGAGAAGCCCGGCCTGGCCGCCGCCCCGGCGGGGCGACGTCCAGGCCGGTGGAGGCCCGAGCCTCGGGGCCCGTCAGGCTACTCCATCGTGTAAGGCAAGAGCGCGATGTTGCGCGCCCGCTTGATGGCCGTGGTGAGCTGCCGCTGGTGCTTGGCGCAGTTGCCGGAGATGCGCCGCGGCAGGATCTTCCCCCGCTCGCTGAGGAACCTCTTGAGGCGGTTGATGTCCTTGAAGTCGATGAACTCGACCTTATCCACGCAGAAGTTACAGACCCGGCGTCGCTGCCGCCGGTTCTTGCGATCCTTCTTATTAGGCAAGCGTTCATTCTCCTTTCCAGCCCGCGAACGCGCCACCCGCTAGAATGGGATGTCCTCGTCGTTCGAGACGACTCCCACGTCGGGCCCGGGCGCCCCGGGCGCAGGGCCGGAGCCCTCACGGCCTTTGTCCGGCCAGTCGAGAAAACGCACGTCCTCCGCGACGACCTCGGAGGCCTTGCGCTTCTGGCCTTCGGCCGTCTCGTAGGAGCGAATCTGCAGTCGCCCATCCACCGCGACCAGCCGCCCCTTGCCGAGGTGGCTGGCGCAGGTCTCGGCCAGCTTCCGCCAGCAAACGATGTCGATGAAGTCGGTCTCGCGCTCGCCCTTCTGATTGACGAAGGACCGGTCCACCGCCAGAGAAAAGCTGCAGGTCGCCACGCCGTTGGGAGTGTACCGGAGTTCCGGGTCACGAACGAGCCGCCCGATAAGGATAATCCGGTTGAGCATCGCTTCGCCCCCTCCAACCTGCGTTTATCCTTCCTGGTTCTCAGTCTGAGCCGGAGCTTCCTCCGCCTTCGGCTCGGCGGGAGTCTCTTC
>CALMHV010000389.1 GCA_937863905.1 uncultured Bacillota bacterium | reverse complement strand
CTGCTTCTAGATTGAAGTGACTAACGTCATGTCGGCCTAACCAGCGCTTCCAGCCGACAGGCTTCGCCTGCGGCAGAGGGGGGAGGGGTACCCCCCAGAATCAGCGGCCTGCCATGCGGTGTAGCGGCCGGGTCTAGAATCACCCACGGGGCCGGAAAAGGATTCACCCACCCCCGCCGGACGCTCCTGCCATTCTCCGCCAAAGCGTCCGGCTCCTCCCAATGCCGGAGCGGTGTTCCGGTGACAGAGGGGACTTCGAGGAGGGCGCCTAGCTCGGGGTGTTCCAGGGCGGTGGGGCCTACAGCAGCAACTCGCCGGCGTAGACCTCGGGGTCGAAGGGCACGAGGTCGTCCAGGCCCTCCCCCACGCCGACGAACTTCACGGGCAGGCCGAACTGCTCGCGGATGGCTAAGACCACGCCGCCTCGCGCCGTGCCGTCGAGCTTGGTGATGACGATTCCGGTCAGGGACACGGCCTCGCCGAAGACCCGGGCCTGTTCGAGGGAGTTCAGGCCGGCCGTCCCGTCCAGGACCAGGAGCCGCTCGTGCGGCGCCCCCGGCACCTCTCGCCCCAGGATGCGGGCCACCTTCTTGAGTTCCTCGATGAGCCCGGTCTTGGTGTGGAGGCGTCCCGCCGTGTCCACCAAGAGGACATCGTTCCCGCGGGCGATGGCGGCCCGGACACCGTCGAAGGCCACGGCGGCGGGGTCGCTCCCCACGCGGTGGTGGACCACCTCCAGGCCCAGACGGCCCGCCCAGACGAGGGTCTGCTCGGTGGCCGCCGCCCGGAAGGTGTCGGCCTGCGCGAGCAGGGGATGCCGCCCTTCGGCCAGGAGCCTCGCGGCCAGCTTGGCCACCGTGGTCGTCTTGCCCGTCCCGTTGACCCCGACGACGAGGATGACCCCCAGGCACCCGCCGCCCCGGCCGTCCGGAGGCGCCGGCAGGTCAAGCCCGCCGGCCGGACCGAGCCGCTCGGCGATGACCTGGGCCAAGAGCCGCCGCAGCCCCTCGGCGTCCGTGACGCCCGTCCTCTCGGCCAGTCGCCTGACCTCGTCGACGGCGGCCGTCGCCGCGGCCACGCCGGTGTCGCCCAGGATGAGGGTCTCGGTCAGTTCCTCGTAGAGGTCGGCCCCGACCGGGCGACCGCGGGCCAGGATGCGCCGCAGCCCCTGCCCGAAGCTGCCCTTCGCCCGGGAGAGCCCTTCCGCCAGCCGGCCGGCCACCTCACACCGCCTCCCGGGCCATGCGTCTTGTGAACTCCTCGCGTTCCTCTAGCTTGACCGAAACCAGGCGCGACACGCCGTCCTCGCCCATGGTCACGCCGTAGAGCGAATCGGCGACCTCCATGGTCGCCTTGTTATGGGTCACCAGGATGAACTGCGTCTGGACCTGGCCGACAAGCTCGCTGATGGACAGGCCGAAACGGGCCACGTTGGCATCGTCCAGCGGGGCGTCGATCTCGTCCAGGACGACAAACGGGCTGGGCCGCACGTCCAGGAAGGAAAGCATCAGAGCCAGGGCGGCCAGGGCGCGTTCGCCCGCCGAAAGGAGGGCCAGGCTCTGGAGCCTCTTGCCCGGCGGCTCGATGGCAATCTCGATGCCGCTGTCTAAGATGTGTTCGCGGTCGGTGAGCAGGAGGTCCCCCCGGCCACCCCCGAAGAGGCGGGAGATCCTCTCCCGGAAGGCTCGCCGCACGGCCAGGAACCCTTCCTCGAACCTCTGGGCCATGGTCTCGTCCATCTCCGAGATGAGCTTGAGCAAGCCCTCCCGGGCCTCGCCCAGGTCGCGGGCCTGGCCCTTCAGGAACTCCGCCCGCTCCGTGAGCCTCCGGTGCTCGTCGATGGCCCCGATGTTCACGACGCCCAAGCCGCTCAGGGCTTTCCGCAACTCCTCGACCCTGGCCTGGGCGGCTTCTTCGGTCAGGGCGGGTCGCGCCGCGGGAACGTCCATGGCTTGGGCGGCCTGCAAGGCCTTCGCTTCCCACTCCTCGCCCCAGTCGCGCCGTAGCCGGTGGAGGGTCATCTCCTCCTCGGCCTCCAGGCGGGCCAGGCGCATCTCCTCGCGCCGCTCCCGTTCCCCGGTCTCCTCCAACTCGGCCCTGGCCTGAGCCACGGCCTCCTCGCGGGTCCCGAGTTCACCGGCCATTTCCTTCCGCCGCTGACGCCAGGCCTCGAGATCCTCGCCCGGCGGCGCCCCCGCCGCGCCCGAGGCCGCGGCCAGCTTCTCGCGGAGCGGGACGCTTTCGACCCGGGCCGCCTCCCCCGCCTCGGCCAGCTCGGCCAGGCGCCCATCGAGCCGCTCGCGGTCCGCCGCCAGACGGGCTGTCTCGTCGGTGATCCGGCCGCTTTCCGCCGTCCCGGCTCTCTCCTGCTCCTCAAGGGTGGCGATGGAGACCCGCGACTCCCCCACCCGCCGACCGCCGGCCGCGAGGGAATCGTCGGCCGCCCTCGTTTCCTCTTCCTGGCGGCCTAGGTCCTGGCGCAGCCCGGTCTCCCGGCGGCCGAGTTCGCGCAGGCTTTCGGCCAGGGCCTTGGCCCGCACCTCCTGCTCGAGGATGCGTTGGCCGAGGTCGGGCAGGTCCAGACCGGCCGCCTCGGCCCTCTGCCGCAGGGTCTCCTCCCGCCGGCGCAGGCTCTCCGACTTCTCGACCAGGCCGGCCCTCTCCAGGGCCAGTTCCTGGTATCTGGGGCCCAACCGGGCGCGGCTGTCCCGGACAGCGGCGAGGGCGCGCTCGGCGGCCTCCCGCTCCGCCGTCAGAGACGCCAGCCGCTCGCGGTGGCCCGCCAACTCGGCCCGGACCCCTTTCAGGCGGCGGAGCCGCTCCAGCGACTCCCCGCTGGGGGCCTCTTCCCGCGTTCCGCCCTCGCCGACCCAGACAACGCCCGCCGGCCGCACGAGCAGGCCGTCGGCCGTGACGGCCTTCCGGGCCGACCCTTCATCGACGACCCGGCGGGCCTCCTCGAAGTCGCCGGCCAGAGCGGTGTCTCCCAGCAGGAGTTCGACCACCGCCCGCAGTTCCTCGCGGCAAGAGACGCGGTCCGCCAGGCGCCGGAACCCGCCCGCCGGGGCCCCCTGCCGCCGGACATGGGCGTTGACGAGATCGAGGGGGATGACCACGGCCGGTCCCAGACCTTGGGCCTTGAAATACCTCATGTAGCTGCGCAGATTGTCCTCGGTGCGGACGACGAGCGCCCCAGCGTAACGGCCGAGAGCGACCTCCAGGGCCAGCTTCTCGGCCGGATCCGTCTCCAGTTCCTCGCCCAGGACGCCGACAAGGCCCCCGGCCCACCCCGGGGCCTCGCCCACCGCCCCGGTGGCCGCGGCCACGGCGGCCATCGCCGAGCGAGCCCAGCGGCTCGCCGCCGCGCTGGCCGCCTCGAGGGAGGCCTTCTCCCCCTCGAACTCGGCGATGAGGCTCCTTTCCTTCTCCGCCGCCCGGCCAAGGTCGGCCAGACGGACGCCCAGGGCCGCCTCGCGGTCGGCGAAGTCGGCCAGGTCCTTCCGACCGGCCTCGACTTCCGGCCCGAGTTCGCCGAGCCGGGCCGCCGCCGCGCCAAGCTCCGCGGCCAACTGGGCCGTCTCCGCCCTGGCGGCCTCGCCCTCCCGGGCCAGCCTCGCCTCCTCGGCTCGCATCCGGCCGACATCCGCCTCGGCCGAGGACAACTCGAACCGCGCCGCGCTGACCTGGCTCACGACCTCCAGGAGTTCGGACTTGGCCGTCTCGACGCCCGCCCTCAAGGCCCCGACCGCCGCACGCGCGGCCGTCTCGGCCTCGGACCCGAGGGTCATCTCCGCCCGGGCGGCCACGAGCCGGTCGGCGCGGGCCGTTCGTTCCGTCTCGAGTTCGGTCTGACGGGCCTTCGCCCGCTCCAACCGCTCCCCCAGCCGGCCCTGCTCCTCGCGGAGCAGTTGGGCTTCGCGCTCCCTCTCGGCGACGATACGCTCCAGGCCCTGGAGCTTGGAGACGAGTTGGCGCAAGGCCGCCTCGGACAGGGCGGCCTCCTCTTGCTTCCGCTCCAGGAGGCTGCCGAGTTCGCCCTGGGCGGCTCGCAGCGTGCGGGCCTCCTCCTCCAGGCGGGCCAGGCGCTCCCGCAGGGCGGCGCCCTTCTGCCCGGCTTCCGCCAGGCGCTCCCTGGCCGAGGCCAGGCGGGCCCGCAGCCGGCCGAGGCCCACGTTCTCAAGCCACAGTTCCAAACGCTCCAGTTCATCGCGGTAGGCGACAAAAGCCCGGGCCACCGTCGCCTGCTTGGCGAGGGGGTCCAATTGGCTGTCGAGTTCGGAGGTGACGTCGGAGACCCGTTCCAGCCGCGCGGCCACGTCCTCAAGACGGGACAGGGCCTCCCGCTTCCGGCCGCGGTGCAGCCCGATGCCGCAGGCCTCGTCGAAGAGGCCGCGCCGGCTTTCGGGGGTGGACATGAGGACCTCGTCGATGCGGCCCTGGCCGATGAGGGAGTACCCCTCCCGCCCTAGGCCTGTGCCGGACAGGAGTTCGGTGATGTCCCGGAGCCTCGCCGGCGAACCGTTCAGGAGATACTCGCTCTCGCCCGAGCGATAGAGGCGCCGGGTGAGCGAGACTTCGGCGTAGTCCAGGGGCAGCCGCCCGTCCTCGTTGTCCAGGGTGAGGGTGACCTCGGCGAAACCCAGGGGCTTGCGGGTCCCACTGCCCCCGAAGATGATGTCCTCCATGCGGGAGGACCGGAGGAGTCTGGGGTTCTGTTCGCCGAGGGCCCACCGGATGGCGTCGGCGATGTTGCTCTTCCCGGCCCCGTTGGGTCCGACGATGCCCGTGGCGCCCGGACCGAATTCCAGCGCCACGCGTTCCGCGAACGACTTGAACCCCTGGATCTCAAGCCGCTTGACCAGCACTACTC
>CALMHV010000388.1 GCA_937863905.1 uncultured Bacillota bacterium | reverse complement strand
AGAGCCCGGACCGCCCCGAGGCCGTTCGGGCTCAGGTCCAGGACGTAGGCCGGGCCGACTGATGTCGGACCCCGGGCGCTGGTGATGTGTCGCGACTGGGACATGGTCACCTCGGAGTGAGTGAGTGGTCCGGCGAGGGCCGGGGCCGCCCGGGCCGGGATTGGACCAGGCGCAGGACCTTCCACAGGTACGACCACGCGAGGTACAGGGAGGGCACAGGGTCGCGGCGGTCCCAGATGGCGAACACCCGGGGACCTCGCCGGGCGGAGACGTGGGCTCGCCATCCCCGACGCCTCTGCCGCAGCTGGGCGACCAGAGCGGCCAGGTTGCGCGAGACGTGGAGCCACCGGACCGGAAGCGGTCCCCGGCTCATGGGTGGAATCTCTTGCCCCGTGGCGTCAAGATAGGCGGCGAGAGCGAAGTCGATGCCTTCTCGGGTGGGCATGAGGTGGCACAGCCACAGCCTTGGGTTGATCTCAATCAGCCGCAGCCGGCCATCGCGGGGGTCGCGCTTGAACTCGGCCATGCCCAGACCGGTGAAGCCCAGTCCCGCGAAGAGCCGGCGACCGGTGGCCAGGGCCTCTTCATCCACACAGCCCTCGGCCAGGGCCACATTCCCGAAGCCGAGCGGGTACTTGCGGACCTTGCGGTTGGTGTACTCCGCGGCGGCGCGTCCGGAACGGTCCCGGTAGACGTTGTAGGAGACAAAACAGGTGTCGTCCCCAGGGATGACCTCCTGGAGCACGTAGGCGGTGTCCCTCGGCAGCGAGCGGAGAGCCCTGGTGACCTCCTCGCGGTCGCGGACGACCACGACCTTGCCCCCGACCACGCCCCAGAAGCGGAACGACAGAGACGGCTTCAGGACGGCCGGGAAGGGAAAGCCGGGCGGGATTCGCTCCGGCGACGGCTCACCGGGAGAGATGGTGAGGGTCCGTGGGACGGCGACCCCGGCCCGGACGGCCAGATCGCCCTGGCCTTCCTTGCTGAGGAGGGCTCGCAGGAGCTCCGGCGGCGGCGTGACGAAGGTGAAGCGCTTGGACAGCTCGGCGTGGTTCTCGCAGACGAAAGAGGCGAACTTGTCGTTGCAGGGCAGGAGGAACGGGCGGCGCACCTCGCCGGCGGCGCGGTCGCCGAGGAAGGCCCGCAGGCGTTCTGGTTCCGCGATGGGGTCGGGGCAGACCTCGCGCCGGCCGTAGCGGGAGCGAAGTCCTTCGCGGGTGGGGTCGGAGTCGAAACCGCGCACGGGGACACCGTGCCGGGCCAGGATGCGGAGAGCCGCGAGCCCGTTCGGGCTCAGGTCCAGGACGTAGGCCGGGCTCGAGGTGTCCATGGGATTAGGAATACCCTCC
>CALMHV010000387.1 GCA_937863905.1 uncultured Bacillota bacterium | reverse complement strand
GGAGCTTCCGCTCCGTCCACAGCCTCCGCCTGGGCGGTCTCCTTCGCGGCCTCCCTGATCTGGGCCGGCTTGTAGGGGACTTCGCGTTTTACGATGATGTGACGAATGAACTCGTCGCTTATCTTGAACGTGCGCTCGAGTTCGCGGGTCGTTTCGGGCTGGCCTTCGTAGTTGAGGATGACGTAGTACCCGTCCATGTGGTCTTTCACTTCGTAGGCGAGTCGGCGGTGACCCATTTTCTCGAGAGCGATGACGGAGCCGTTGTTGTTGCCGACAAGAGCGGCGACGCGGTCGCAGGTCTTGCTGACGGCTTCCTCATCGAGGTCCGGCCGGAGGATGAAGATGCTTTCGTACGCGGTCATGATAGTGGTAGTTCACCTCCTCCCTCGGACATCCCGGGCTGGTGGCGGATGCTTTGCGCTATCCGCCCGACCTTTCTTGCCCGGTGAGGCCCCGCAACTTGTGCGGAGCGGGTGGATGTGGGACGGGCTTCATTATATCGCCTGCGGGACGGCGCGGCAAAGCGAATCTCCCGTCAATTCGCCGGCGGCGCGAATCTGAAGTACAGGATGTCGCCATCCTGGACCACGTAGTCGCGACCTTCGGCTCGCAGAGTCCCCTTCTGACGGGCGGCGGCCATCGAGCCGGCCCGTTCCAGGTCGGAGAAGCGGACGACCTCGGCCCGGATGAAGCCTTTCTCCATGTCGGTGTGGACCTTGCCGGCCGCGGCCACCGCCGAGGTTCCTTTCGTCACGGTGTAGGCCCTGGCTTCGTTCTCGTTCACGGTGTAGAAGGTCATCACGTTCAGGTGTTCGTAGGCCGCCCGGACCAGGGAGACCCCGCCGGAGATGGCCAGGCCGAACTCCTCCTGCCAGAGGGCCCGCTCCGTGATTGGCAAAGCCGCCCACTCGGCCTCCACGGCGGCGGCGACAGGGACCGCGGGCGTGCCCGAGCGAGCCGCGTGAGCCACGAGGGCGGCCCAGCCGGCCAGGCCCGGGGAGGTCGGGCCCCGCGGGGACCCACCCGGCTCAGATCGGTTCGCGCCGATGGCCGCGGCCACCTCGAAGTCCTGGTCCGACACGTTGCCAATGTAGAGATGGGGCTTGGACGTCAGAAGGAAGAGTTCCCGGACGAGAGCCGTCGCGCCGGAGGCGAGAGCCAGGCGGCGGGCCGGTATGCCCCGGGCCAGGGACTCGCGGAGGCGTTCAAGCGTCTCGACGTCGGCCTGGTCCGCCCCCACACCGCCCTTGGCCCGGCGCCGCGCTCTCTCCAAGCGCCTCTCGACCGTGTCGAGGTCGGCGAGGGCGAGCTCCAGTTCGACCGTCTCCGCGTCGCGCACAGGGTCGGCCCGCCCGTCGACGGGAGCGACGCGTTCGTTCTCGAAGCAGCGCACGACGTGCCCAATCAGGTCGACTTCCCGGATGTGACCGAGGAACTGGTTGCCCAGCCCTTCACCCCGGTGGGCGCCGGGCACAAGACCGGCGATGTCCACGATCTCCAAGGCCGTCGGGGTCACCTTGACCGGGCGCGTGATGCGGGCGACGGTGTCCAGACGCTCGTCCGGGATGACCCGCGCCCCGAGGTTGCGACCGACCGTGGTGAACGGGTAGGCTCCCACCTCGGCCCCGGCCGCGGTGAGGGCGTTGAAGACGGTGCTCTTACCGGCGTTCGGGAGACCGACGAGCCCGACGGAGAACCCCATACAAGTCGAGCCTCCTACCCTAGCCCGGCGGCGAGGCCGGTTCGGGGCCGACGGCGAACCGGACCGTCCTCTTGACCAGCTTCTCGAACTTGGCGCGCTGGATGAGCACCCGCCGGCCGCAGCGCGCGCACTTCAGCCCGAAGTCGATCCCGGTCCGCGTTATCTCCCACTCCGTGCTGCCGCACGGATGAGTCTTCTTGAGCTGGACCACGTCACCGACGTGGAAACCTACGGAACCACCTAGCATGGTTACCCCTTTCCCCCGCGCCGGGGCTGTCCGCTCCCGGGGGATGGACCCGGCGGCTGCTGCCAGATGCGATTGAGGCTGGAGAGGCCCACCCCGGCCCGGTCCAGGGCTTCCTTGATCTGGAGCTTGAGCTCGCGTTCGACGGCCCAGTGCTCCATTTCCTTGACCCTGGCCCAGACGCGGACCGAGACGCCGGCCCCCGTGAGTCGGGATACTCCCAGGACGGTGGGGCCTTCGACAACGACGGTCGAGGCACTCCGGAAGCGGTCGAGCGCTTCCTGGATGACCCGCATGGCCGTCGAGGTGTCCTCCTCGTAGGGAACGGTCACGTCGAACATCACCCGGAGCGGGCCGCGGCTGAAGTTCGTGACCCGGGGAATAGTGCCGTTGGGGAGGGTGTTGAGCTCCCCGCCGAACGCCCGCACCTGGGTGGTCCGGAGCCCGATTTCCTCGACGATGCCCTCGACCGCGCCCAGGTTGACATAATCCCCGACGGCGTACTGGTCCTCGAGCAAGATGAAGAACCCGCTGATCACATCGCGCACTAGGTTCTGGGCGCCAAAGCCTATGGCGATGCCCGCCACGCCGGCGCCCAGGAGGAGGGAACTCGTGTCTATGCCCACCAGGCTCAGAGCCGTGACCACCGCCGCGAAATCCAGCCCGTAGCGGACGACGCTCTTGGCCACGGTTGCGAGTGTCTGGACGCGCCGCTCGTCAAAGACCGGTCGGTGGCGGTCGTGGCCTGTGGCCAGACGGTCGATGACCCGGTTGGCCAGGATGATGACCAGCCGAGCCAGGAGGAGGACGACCGCGATGCTGCCGAGCGTCTTGAGCACGTCAAGGCCGAGGCTGGTCCAGGCGGTATCCTTGAACAAGTCCGGCAGCACCCCCTCCCCAGCAGTCTAACCATCACCTAGCCAAGCAACTGCGGAATCCGCGGCAAGAAGAACTCGAACAGCGCGAGAAACGTCGGAACCAGCAGCGAGCCGTCCAGGGCGGAGCGGACGAAGGCGAAAGCGGGCACGGAAGACAGAAGGCCGAGCCCGCCGACGAGCACGGTCAGGATCACGCCGGTCCAGCAGAAGCCCAGAAGACCGCCGACCAGATGGTCGACGAAGCCCAGAGGCGTGACGGCGAGCACGCCGCGGAAAACACCCGCCAGGAGCGCGGCCAGAATCTGAACGGCGAAGAAGATGCCGAGAAAGCAGGCGGCCCCCATGATGGCCGAGGCCAACACGAGAGAGAGGGTCTGGCCGACGGTGGCCCCGGCCAGCAAGCCGGTCTGGGTGGTCCAGGAAACCAGATACCGGGTGATGAAGGCTGGTAGGTCGAGGGTCTGGAGGGCGTCGGTCAGAGCCGTGCCCTGGCTGGCCGGCGCGGAACCGACCGTGGCCGCCAGCGGCAGGTGAAGCGCGATGCTGGAGGCCAGCCGGCCGATGGCGCCGTACTGGGTTTCGAGGTAGGCGCTCAAGGGCCGGTAAAGCCGCGAGGCCGCGACGACCCCGACGATTAGACCCGCCAGGCCAACGAGCCCGCGGACGAGCCCGCGTCGGAGGCCCCCGATGGCCCCGCCGATTAGGCACAGGGCAAGGAACAGGTCAAGGACGTTCATCAGTAATCCCCTCTCACTCCCGCTCAGCGCGGCCTACCTGGCGGCTCTCCGCCACCAGGTACACAAAGTACACGACCAGAGCCGGGAAGTACGGCTGCACCGGGCCGCCGATGAGCCCCGCGGTCAGGGCGATAAGGCCGGCGGCGAGGAAGCCGAGGACCACGAAGGCTACGAGTTCCCAGAAAAGATCCTCGACAAAAAGGACGACCGCCTGTCTAAAGAGGGCGAGGACGACGATGTCGCCGACGACCTTGACGAGGGCGAAGGCCGCGGGGCCCCTGATCCAGACGGACGGCACAGGCGACAGCCGTCCCAAGAGCACCGCCAGGACCAAGAGCGATAGGCCGGAGACCATGACCCGGACAAAGAGAGCCGGCCATCGCTTCTTCACGGGCGGCACCCCTCCCCCGCGACCGGGGTCGCCCCCACCGGGGCGACGCCCGGCCCCCTAGCCAGGACCAAGGTCCCAGACTCCAGAAGCGCCGCGGCCAGTTTGCCCGTCGGGTCCAGGCCGACATCGAGCACCCCGGCCGAGCAGGGCAAGGACCACTTCTCGAGCCCGTCCTCATCATACACGACGACAGAAGCCCCGGCGGCGACCGCAATCCGGTAACCGGCGCAGACCACAGCCCGGAGGGGCTCTCTCGAGGTCTTCTTCCACACCAGGTTTCCCCGGCGGTCGTAGGCCAGGATCGCGCCGGAAGTGACGACGACCGGACCGCCGTGACTCTGGATGGCCAGGTCGACGGCAGGCGTCTTGAGCTTCCTCGTCCAGAGAAGGCTGCCCCGCCCGTCGAGCAGGGCCACGCTCTCCGGCGTGGCCGCGGCGACAAAGCCCGTCCCGGGCCGGCCGGTAACGCGGTGCACCGGAACAGGCCCCATGGAGTGCGCCCAGAGCTTGACGCCCCCACTTCCGACGGCAACCACGGAACCCTCAGGGTTGGCGGAGCCGCCCGGGTCGTAGACGCCGAGGATGAGTTCAGCCTGGTCCACCCAAGGGCAGGCGGCCGTGACCACGGCGCCCGTGGCGACGTAGACCGGGGCCGCTCCGAGGCCGGCCGTCTCAAGGCAGTAGACTTCCTCCGCGAAGATGCCGGCCCCGCCGGCGGCAAGCTGCTCTCCCGGGGCGACGTCGGCCGCCGCGGCGGGCAGTTGGGCCTGGCGGACGATGACGGCGCGCCAGTCCGCCGCGGAATAGGCCCGGCCTCCGGGCGGTTCGGTGAACCCAGGGTCGTAGAAGGCGGCGGTCAGGGGCAGGCCGGGCACCGAGGTCACGGTCGTGATCGTGCCGTCAGCGGCTGCGGCCACAGACGTCGAGGCCGATTCGGCAAGGCTGGTGACGACGAGGACCTGACCCGCGGCGCTGAGCGCGATGGTGGAACCCGCGGGGCAGGGTACCTGCCAAAGCACGGACGCCTGGGGCACCGAAGCCGGCCCCAGGTTGAGGAGGTTGGACAGCGCTCTGGACCACAGGCCCCGGGAGGCCACGACCGCCACCAAGGCCAGAAGGAGGAAAAGGCCACTCCAAACAGCCCCGCGGCTAGGGCGGGTCGAGGCAGTTCGGCGCCGATGGGCTCCAGTGACCATGCCTCTCAAGGTTCGGACCACTCCAGGTATCCCGGACTCGGCAGACGGTGACGTCTTTGCTGTTCGGCGAGGCGTCGGTCAGTCCTTCTCCTGGGAGACTCACCCAGCCGTGGCGCATAGAGCCTCCGTCGGTGCGCATACTCATAGGAAACCTCCTGGTGGATTGGGGGAGAGCCTCCCCGATGGATCGCCTCGTGCGTCGCCTTCTCAGGCCCGGGCCGCCGGCGTTTCGTGGGCCCTCGGCGACGCCTCGCGCCCCCGCCCTGGGAACGATGACCGCCCTCCAGGCGGAGAACGAGTGGTCGGTGAGGGTCCACGTGGACGAGCCGGGCGCCGGCAGGCGCGTGCGGGAGGCGGTTGTCCAGGGGTTGGCGCGAGTCTGGGCGGATTGGCAGGCGCTGGTCGTCGTCTGCGTGGGCACGGACCGCTCGACCGGCGACGCCCTGGGTCCGCTGACCGGTCACCGGCTGCAGGCCCTCGCCCCCTGGCCGGCCCCGGTCTTTGGCACTCTGGAGGATCCCGTCCACGCCGGCAATCTCTCCGAGCGCATCACGGACATCGGCCGCCGGTTCCCTGGGCACGCCGTGGTCGCCGTGGATGCCTGCCTCGGCAGTCTGGAGAATGTTGGAACCATCTGCGTCGGGGAGGGAGCTCTCCGGCCGGGAGCCGGGGTGAACAAGGTCCTGCCTCCGGTCGGCCATCTCCACGTCACCGGCGTGGTCAACGTGGGAGGCTTCATGGAGTACTTCGTCCTTCAGAACACGCGCCTGCACCTGGTCATGCGGATGTCGGGGGTCATCGCGGAAGGCCTGGCCGATCTCGTCCGGCAGCCGCCCGAACACGGCTCGGCCGATGCCGACGTGGCCGCCGACCGGCTCTAGCCGCCGCCCGCGGAGCGCAGGCCAGCCGGTCTACTCGGCCAGCAGGCGATGCCGCTCCAGCAGTTCCACAACTTCCTCGTCCGAGGTCTGCTCGAAGTGCCGGTAGAACTGGCCGACGGCGTAGAACGGCTCCGGGGACGCCAGACAGATGACTTCGTCGGCCTCACCCGCCAGGCGAGCGAGCGTATCCGGCGGGGCGACAGGAACGGCGAGGACGACCCGGGCCGGGTTCTGGGAGCGGAGACCCCTCAGGGCCGCCAGGACTGTGGCGCCGGTGGCGATACCGTCATCGACAACGACGACCGTGCACCCGGCCAGCTTCGCCGGAGGGGTGCCTTGCCGGTAGCGGCCCAGCCGCCGCTCGATCTCAATCCTCTGACGGTCGGCTTCTTCGCCAAGGTACCGTTCGGAAACCCCGAGCCTGCCCAGGAGAGCGTTGTCGGCGACCACCGTGCCATCCTGGGCCACGGCGCCGACGGCCAACTCCGGGTTGTCGGGAGCGCCTATCTTCCGAGCTATGACGACGTCGAGGGGGGCGCCGAGACCGCGGGCCACCTCAAAGGCGACAATGACCCCGCCGCGGGGGACGCCCAGGACGACCGGACTCGGGAGGGCCAGGGCCGCCAGACGGTTCGCCAGACGCCTACCGGCGTCGCGCCTGTCCGTGAAGATCATGTCGCCACCCCT
>CALMHV010000386.1 GCA_937863905.1 uncultured Bacillota bacterium | reverse complement strand
CGACGCCCGGCCTGCCCCGCTACCACGGCGAGGTCAGCGTCAGCGCCCTGGCCACCATCTACAAGAAGATCAAGCTCTACACGCACGAGAACGTCGGTTGGGGCCGGGTCAACCTTCCCGAGCAGGTGATGCACACCGAGGCCGTCTGGTTCACCCTGCCCCCCACCGTGACCGCCGGACTCTCCAACGACCAGGTCCAGGCCGGTCTGGTTGGGCTGGGAACGGCCCTGGCCAACGTGGCCCCCCTCCACCTCATGTGCGACTCCCGCGACATCCGGGCCTTCCCCGAGGTCCGCTCGCCCTTCACCGGACTGCCCACCGTGTACCTCTACGACCGCTATCCCGGTGGCGCCGGCCTCTCGCGGCGCCTCTTCGACCTCGCCCCGAGCGTCCTGGCCGTCGCCGCCAAGCTCCTTGAGGGCTGCCCGTGCCCTGAGGGCTGCCCGTCTTGCGTCGGCCCGGCGGCTGAGGTGGGCGCGGCCAAGGGCCTGGCCGCCCGTTTCCTGGCGGCGGCCTTGGAGCCGCCGGGTGGGGCGCCGGCCCCAGCGGCGTCCGGTGGGCCCGGTGGGAGTGGTCCGGCGTGAGCGAAGAGGACGACCCGCGGTCTCTCGACGAGGCCATCCCGGGGCAGCGCCTGACCACGGCCCAGGGCACCGTCTACCGCGTGCGCCGTGACTATCCCGTCGGCCACCACTACGGCGGCTGGCCGCTGGAGCAGGCGCGCGGCGTGCCCGGGAGCACCCTGGCCGCCCTCGCCCGCGACGACGGCCTGTCCAGCCTGACGCTCGACCAGGTCTGCTTTCTGGACACCGAGACGACCGGTCTGGCCGGGGGAACGGGGACCTACGTCTTTCTCGTCGGGGTCGGGGCTTTCAGCGGGGACTTCTTCCGGGTAGACCAGTTCTTCATGGAGGACTTCGACCAGGAGCCCGCGCTCATCGCGACTCTGGCGGAGTTCCTCGAAGGTTTCCGGGGCGTCGTGAGCTTCAACGGGAAGGCCTTCGACCTGCCCCTGCTCGAGACCCGGTTCATTCTCTCCCGGCGCCGCTCGCCCCTCGGTGGCCGGCCCCATCTGGACCTTCTCGCCTCGGCGCGTCGTCTCTGGGGAGCGCGCCTGGAGAGCTGCCGGCTCGTGGCCCTGGAAGAAGCCATCCTCGGCGAGACCCGGGTCGGGGATATCCCCGGGTACCTGGTCCCCGAGTTCTACTTCCGCTACCTCCGCACCAAGGACCCGGAAATCGTGCGGCCCATCTTCGAACACAACCGCCAGGACGTCCTCTCTCTCTTGGCCCTGGCCGGCCGGGCCGCGCATCGCTACGAAGCCTTCCTGGAGGACCCGCCGCGCGAGTCCGGCGTGCCGTCCCTCGACCTTTTCGGCTTGGCTCGCCTCTACTCGGCCCTCGGACGGCACGAACCTTCGGTCCGCTGCTACCTGGCCTGCCTGGACGCCGGCCCACCCGACCACATCGAGGCCCGGGCCGGACTGGAGTGCGTCAGGTCGCTCCGCCGCCTGGGCCGGACCCCTGAAGCCATCCGCCTTTGCGAGAAGCTGGCCGACGGACCTCCCCACCGTCTTTGGGCCTTGGTCGAACTGGCCAAGGACCTCGAACACCGGGTCAGGGACTACGCGAGAGCCCTGTCCGTCGTGGACAGAGCCCTCGGTCTTCTCGACACCGGCGGCGCCATCCCGCCGGACCTCTCCTCCGCCCTTCTCTGGCGGCGCGGCCGTCTTGCGGGCAAGCTCGCGGCCTCCGGATAGTGGCCTCGCATACCCCTTTTCCGCCACGAATACAGTCTGGAACACAGAGACCTGTCCGGGCAGGGAGGGGTTCGCTTGCTCTTTGTCACGGTCCACCATCGGACGAAGCGAGCTCTCCGGTTGTTCGTCCTCCTGCTCGGCGTCATCGCCGTCGCCAGGCTCGGGCTGGCCATCTCCACCGGCGAGCTGACCGTCATGGGGCGCCTTCAGCCCATCCGCCACATCAACGGCGCCGGCAGCAAGGTCGCGCTGACCTTCGACCTGTCCTGGGGCGAGGTCATGCCTCCCAAGGTCCTGGCCGTGCTGCGGGAGTACGGCGTCAAGAGCACGTTCTTCCTGTCCGGGCCGTGGGCGTCGAGCCACCCCGACCTCGTGGCCGAAATCGTCAAGGACGGCCACGAGATCGCCAGCCACGGCTACCGGCACGTGAACATGTCCACCCTGACCAAGGAAGCCCTCGAGGAGAACATCCGGCGGGCCCACGAAGCCATCAAGGCCGCCTCGGGCCAGGAGCCGCGATATCTGCGGCCCCCGAACGGCGACTTCAACGACCTCGTCATCGGGGTGGCGGAATCTCTCGGCTACAAGGTCATCGACTGGGGAGTGGATTCCCACGACTGGATGAACCCGGGCGTGTCGTACATCGTCAAGCGCGTGCTCGATCGGGCCCAACCCGGCGATGTGGTCCTCATGCACGCGAGCGACACCTGCAAGCAGACCGACCAAGCCCTAGCAGCCATCATCGAGGGGCTGGCGGCCAAGGGTCTGCAGATCGTGACCGTGGGCCAACTCATCGAGGCCGCGCCGGGCACGGGAAACTAGCCTCACCCGGGTCACCCCGGCTAGCGACTCCCCCCACACGCGGCGTGCGGACGCCCTCTACCCCACTCCCCACCTGGCCAGCAGCCTGATGACCGGCAGGAGAGCCTTGAGGAAGGCCCGCTCCGGCGTCCAGCTGGGGACACCCTCCACGGCGACGAGGTTCACCGCCCGGACCACCCCGTCGTCCAAGGTGGCCTCGGCCACCCCGACCACCTGCCCCCGGCGGATGGGCGCCCTCACCACTTGGGCCAGGTGAAGGTCGAGCCCCAGGGAGTGCGTCGCCCACAGGGGGCAAGCGGCCCAGAAATCCTCCTCAGGGGCCAGGCCGACCCAGCCTTCCGCCCCGCCCTTCACCCGCACGGAGGCCAGGGGCCGGCCCGTGCGCGCCAGACACACGGCCCCGAAGTTCCCAAACCCCCACTCCAGGAGGACCGCCGTGTCCTGATAGCGGTCCGCCGAGTTGAGGACCACCGACACCAACCGCCGCCCGTCCCGGGTGGCCGAGGCCACCAGGCACTTGCCGGCAGCGGATGTCGTCCCCGTCTTGACGCCGTCGGCGCCGGCGAAGGTCCAGAGGAGGTTGTTCGTGTTCCGGAGCTGCATGGCCCACTTGCCGCCCTCCATCGGCAGGGTGGCCTGGCGGGTCCGCACGATGGTCTCGAAGGTCGGGATGGTCAGGGCGTGCCGGGCGAGGAGGGCCAGGTCGAAGGCTGTGCTGTAGTGGTTGCGGACGCTGATGCCGTGGGCGTTGCGGAAGTGCGTCCTCCAAGCGCCGAGCTGGGCGGCCCGGCGGTTCATCATCTCGACGAAGGCGCCCTCGGTGCCGGCGATATGCTCGGCCACGGCCACGCAGCCGTTGTTGCCCGAGCGGAGGAGGATACCCCAGAGCAACTCGCCCACGGTCAGTTCCTGGCCGGACGCGAGGTCCATGGCCGAGCCCGGGGTGCCGGCGGCGTTGCGGCTGACGGTGACCTTCTCGGCCAGGCCCACGCTCTCCAGCACGACGATGGCCGTGACGATCTTGGTCGTGCTGGCCGGGGCGCGCGGCTGGTAGGCGTCCTTGGCGTAGAGGACCTGGCCCGTCCGCCACTCCACGAGGATGGCCGCGCCGGCCGACACCGACGGTGGGTCGGGGACCCCGCGCGGGGTAGCCGAGAACTCGGGCGCCGCCGGAGCGAGGGGCGCCGCTGGGACCGTCGGGGCGATACACAGAACGAGGACCGTCGCCAAGAGAACGCGGGAGAATCTTCCGACGGCCACGGGGAGTCCCCCTCGGGAGGCCCCTAGCCGCCTTGCGGCATCAGGTGCCCCCGGAACCTGTGCCCCCACCGGGCGGGTCGCCGGCCTCGAACTCGACGGTCCGCGGGTTGTCCTTGAGGCCGGCCGGCCCGACGGCCTGGTCGTCAAGGCTCAGGCTCACCAGGTGCGGCCGCCCGAGGAGCGCGGTAAGGGCGCCTTGGACCGCGAAGTCCTTCTGAACACCGGCCCCGACGGTCCCCTCGAACGCGGTCCGGCCGTCAACCTCGACCCGCATCCAGCAGGTCTCCGAGACGACCTGGAACCTCACGGTGAAAGGAGCACCATATACTACGTAGCGCGCCAGC
>CALMHV010000385.1 GCA_937863905.1 uncultured Bacillota bacterium | reverse complement strand
CGCGTGGCCCAGTGCGGCCCGGCCGCCGAGCGCGGCGTGCGCTACGCCAACGTGGCCTTCGATCTCACCCACTTCGCCGGCAGGTGCGGCATCGGGGCCGTGATGGCCTCCAAGAACCTGCGAGCCATCGCCGTGCGCGGCTCCAAAGCCCCCGAGGTGGCCGACCCTGAGAGACTCAAGGCCTTCGCCAAGTGGCTCGCCACCGAGGGGAAGGAGCAGAACAAGGACTTCTCCGCCTACGGCACGCCGCGCATCGTGTTGCCCCTCAACGCCCAGGGCGGCCTGCCCACGCGCAACTTCCAAAGCGGCGATTTCGAAGGGGCGGCGGACATCGACGGGACCCGCCTCAACGAGTCGCTCCTGACGGGAACCCATTCCTGCTACGCCTGTCCCCTGGCCTGCAAGCGCACGGTGAAGGCGGACAAACCCTACGCGATCGACCCCGCCTACGGGGGGCCGGAGTACGAGACGCTGGCGGCCCTGGGGTCCTGCTGCGGCGTCTCCGACCTGGCCGCCGTCTGCAAGGGCAACGAACTCTGCGCCGCCTACGGCCTGGACACCATCTCCACCGGGGTGGCCATCGCCTTCGCCATGGAGTGTTGCGAGGCCGGGCTTCTCGACCAGAAGGCCACCGGAGGGCTCGACCTTCGCTTTGGGAACGCCGAGGCCATGGTCGAGATGGTCGGGCGCATCGCCCGGCGCGAGGGTCTGGGCGACCTCCTCGCCGAAGGGGTGGCCCGCGCGGCCGCCAGCATCGGCGGGAGGGCGGCCGAGTACGCCATGCACGTCAAGGGTCAGGAGATACCGATGCACGAGCCGCGCCTGAAGCATGGGCTGGGCTTGGGCTACCAGGTTTCGCCGACCGGCGCCGACCACTGCCACAACCTGCACGACACGATGTACACCAGGAACGTCAGCTCTCTCATGCCCTTGGGCATCCTGGAGCCCCTGCCGGCCGATGACCTTAGCCCGGCCAAGGTGCGCATGTTCTTCTACAAGTCCAGCTGGCAGCACTTCGTGGACTGCGCCGTTCTCTGCTACTTCGTCAGTTGGAGCATCCCGCAGGTCGTGGAGATCGTCCAGGCCGTGACCGGATGGAACGTCTCCCTCTGGGAGATGCAGAAGGCGGGAGAAAGGGCGGCGACAATGGGCCGCCTCTTCGACCTTTCCCGGGGCCTCGGCGCCGAGACGGATTGCCTGCCCGACCGGTTCTTCGAGCCCTTCAAGAGCGGGCCGCTCGCCGGGAAGGCCGTGGACCGGGCCGCCCTCGACCGGGCCCGCCGCGACTACTACGCCATGGCCGGATGGGACGAGCGTGGCGTGCCGACCCGGGCGAAGCTGCTCGAACTCGACCTGGGGTGGGCGGTCACGCCCTAGCAGGCGATTGCCCCCGCTTCTGCCGCGAATTGGCGGCCGGAATCACCTCCCTCGACCGACCGCGAGGGGAGGTTGCG
>CALMHV010000384.1 GCA_937863905.1 uncultured Bacillota bacterium | reverse complement strand
TGGGGCCCAGCGGTTGCGGCAAGACGACCTTGCTGAAGATCATGGACGGCATGATCAAGCCGGAAGCCGGGACGGTGACGGTCGGCGGCAAGCCGATTCTCGAGGCCCTCGGGGACATCGGGTTCGTCTTCCAAGACGTGGGCCTGCTGGCCTGGCGCACGGTCGTCTCCAACGTGGGGCTCGGGCTGGAGGCCCGGGGCCTGCCGAAGGAAGAGCGGGAAAAGTTGGCCGCGGAGTACCTGAAGCTGGTCGGTCTTGAGAGCTTTGCGACCTACCATCCCTATCAGCTCTCCGGCGGCATGCAGCAGAGGGTCGGCCTGGCCCGCGCTCTGGCCATCAAACCGAAGGTCCTGCTCATGGACGAACCCTTCGGGGCGGTCGACGCCATGACCCGGCGCGGCCTCCAGATCGAGCTCGCCCGCATCTGGGAGCAGAATCGCGTCACCGTGGTCTTCGTCACGCACGACGTGGATGAGGCCCTCTTCCTGGCCGACCGCATCGTGGTCATGAACATGGCCGATGTCGTGAAGTCGGTGAGCGTGACCCTCCCGCGGCCGCGGTGGACGACTGACGCGCGGACCAATCCGCAATATGTGGCCCTCCGGACCGACCTCATCGGGATCCTTGAGTCGTCCGGGGCCGTGGCAGGAGGTACCATCTAATGTCCAAGGCCAACGCCGCTCAAATCGGAACCTCCGCGGCCGCGCCGCTTCCGGCCCCGACCCGGCCCCGCCGGGGCTTCTTCCAGAGCTTCGGGGCGTGGTTCTGGGACCGGCGCGTCCAGATCATGTCCGTCGTCATCTTCCTCACGCTGTGGGAGGTCGCGTGCCGGAATGTGAACCCGATTCTGATGCCCACGCCGTCCCGGGTCTTCAAGGCCTTCGCGGACCTTATCACACGGGGCACGCTGCAGGAGGCCTTCGTCATCAGCCTTCAGGACATGGCCTACGGGTACTTCATCGCCGTGGTCGTCGGCACGACCCTCGGCATCGTGATGGGTCGGAGCCGGACGGCGGAGAAGATCCTCTCGCCGTACGTGAGCTTCTTCATGGCCACGCCGACCATCGCTCTGGTGCCCCTGGTCATCATCTGGTTCGGTTTCGGTCTTACCGCCCGCGTCTTCCTGGTAGCCACCGTGGCTATCTGGGCCATCGCCATCAACACCATGACCGGCATCAAGGTCACGGCCCGAGCCATGCGCGAGGTGGCTCACGCCTTCCGGCTGAGCGAGCAGCAGTACGTGCGCTGGATGGCCCTGCCCAACGCCATTCCCTACATGTTGGCCGGTTACCGGGTGGCCTTGGGCCGCGCGGTCGTCGGGATGATTGTCGCCGAGATGACCATGGAACTCACCGGTCTCGGCGGCCTGGTCATGATCTACGGCAACGCCTTTAAGACCGCCCATCTCATCGCCGGGGTCATCACCTCGGCGGTGTTCGCCGTCGCGGTCGCCGGGTTGATGGACGTCATCAGCGACCGTGTCTTCCCGTGGATCAAGGGGCAGTCGGCTTAGGTAGCGTGTGGCGTCGCGCCGCGGGTAGCGGCGCGGCGCCCTGCGGTACGGCCAGGCTCGCGCCGGCGGCGCTGGTCGAAATAGGAAACGGCCGTCGTCTGTCGAACTGAGCCTCCCTGGGAGGGTTCAACGCTGTTCACTCCGGTGCGTCAGGTTCGCGGCTCCCGCCAGGTCGTCGAGCAGATAAGACGGCTGATCGAGGAGGGCACTCTCAGTGCCGGGCAGCGCCTGCCCGCCGAGCGGGAGCTCGCCGGCCAGTTCGGCGTCAGCCGGGCCACGCTCCGGGAGGCCGTTCAGAGCCTCGCTTCCCTAGGCTTGCTTGAGGTCCGTCAGGGAATAGGGACGGTCGTCTCTCCCCACGCCACGACCCTCGACGACCCCGCCTACTGGCTTCCCTGGCTGAGTGCCCACCGCGACGACGTCGTGGCCTTGCTTGAGGTGCGTGAGGCCCTTGAGGCTAAGGCGGTCGCCCTGGCTGCCGAGGCCGTCGCAGGCGGGACCGCTTCTCCCGGTCTGCTCGAACGGGTCGAAGCCAACCTCGCCGGGATGGAGGGTGCGGTCGAAGCCTTCGACGTCGTCTCCCTCGAGCGCTGGGACCTGGAGTTTCACTCCCTGCTGGCTGAATTCAGCGGCAACAAGTACCTTCTGAGGCTCTCGAGGTCCGTCAACCACGTCTTCGCCGACCGCCGCGCGGTCATGGCCATCCCCGGGCGGGCTGCGCAGTCCGTCGCCGAACACCGCCTCATTCTGGACGCCATCCGGGGCGGCGACGCGTCCGGGGCGGCCCAGACGATGGTTTCCCACATCGCCTCCACCAAATCCACCGTCCTGGGGAACCAGGCCTCCGCGGCGCGGGCCTGAGCCCCCCGCCATCTCCTTCCTCCGTCACCAGC
>CALMHV010000383.1 GCA_937863905.1 uncultured Bacillota bacterium | reverse complement strand
CCGGGACGGTCACAAGAAGGGCCACCATCAGCAGCGCGAGCGACAGCCACACCCGGGTAGTGCCCCGTGGAAGGGCTGGCGCCGATCCCGCGGATCCGTAGTCCTGCATGCGGAGTCTCCTCACCTTCGTCCTCATGGACAAACACCTCCTAACTACGTGGACCGGGGACGAGAAGTTCCCTCAGGCCGCAGACGAGAAGGCCCGAGAGCAGAAGACCAGAAAGGGCACTTTGGGAGGCATCGACATGGACCCAAGACTCGTGGACGTCAACGCTGTCTTCACCCATCGGGGTCCGCTCTCCGCGATCACTGGGTGCCGGTGAAGCCATGAACACGCCCGATGACGGCGGCAGCCTCTCCTACGGCCGGCGGACGGCCCGGCTGTACGAGCCGTTCGTGGCCGCCGTGACTCTCGGTCGCTACCGGCCTCTTCTGGCCAGAGAGGTCGTCCGGCTCGGCCTTGGCCCGGCCGACCGGATTCTCGACCTTTGCTGCGGGACGGGTCTCCTTTCCCGGGAGCTGGCCCGCCGGCTCGGACCGGACGGGGAGGTCGTCGGGGTCGACGCCTCGGAGGCGATGCTGGAGCAGGCCAGGCTCGCCGGCGGGAGAGTGGTCTACGTCAGGGCCGAAGCCGACTCCCTTCCCCTGCCCGATGGTCACTTCGATGGCGCGACCCTCTTCCTCGGCCTGCACGAGATCACCCAGGCGGCCCGCCTCCCGGCTCTGCGAGAAGTGAGACGGGTCTTACGACCCGGCGGTCGGGGTCTGGTCCTCGATTTCGCCTCGGGCGGTCCAGCCCTCCGGCGAGGGGCCGTCCGCCTTGCCCTCAGCGCTCTTGAGGGACCCGAGGCCTGGACCATCACCGAGCCTGGCCTTTCGGTCCTTCTGTCCCAGGCCGGCCTCCGGCCGGAAAGACCGCGGCCGGTCTTTCTCGGTGTCCTGGAGGTTGTCGGTTTCGCGCGGCCCTAAGAAGGGGGGCGCGGACAGGTTTTGTCCGGGTAGTATTGACAGGCGGGATTATACCCGTATAGAATGACCTCGACCCTTTCGAGTCGAGGAGGCCGACATGCACGCTCGCCCACTCAAATGCACCGCCTTCGCTGGCACCGAGCGCATCGCCTCCGGTAATCCCAGCGAAGTCGCCCTGAGGTCCAAGGTTGTCGTCGATGCCGGAGACACACGAGTTCTCCTGATCTTCGATGATGCTACCGCCGAGGTAGTGGAGATGGACTTTCGGGGTACCGCGCAGGATGTGCTGCAGCGCCTCTCGGGCGAGGCCCCCGAACGTCGCCCGCCGGGACGTCCGAAACTGGGCGTCGTTGGCCGCGAGGTGACCTTGCTGCCGCGACACTGGGGATGGCTCAACGCTCAGCCTGGAGGAGCCTCAGTCGCGCTCCGCAAGCTTGTCGAGCAGGCTCGCCGCGTGAACGACACCAAAGACCGAGTGCGGCGCTCGCAGGATGCGGCCTTCCGGTTCATGTCGGCCATCGCCGGCAACGAACCCGGCTTCGAGGAAGCCACTCGCTCTCTGTTTGCGGGTGATAGGGAGCGCTTCGAAGCGCACACTCGGCCTTGGCCGACCGATGTCCGCGACTACGCCAAGACACTCGCCGCAGACGCCTTCGTC
>CALMHV010000382.1 GCA_937863905.1 uncultured Bacillota bacterium | reverse complement strand
CCGCCACCGCCGCCGCCCGAGGCGCCGCCCCCGGCTCCGCTCGCCGAGCTGACGGCGCCCTGCAGGCTGGTGGTCAGGGCGCTGGAGAAGGACACCAGGCTCTCCATGCCGTGCGCGAAGCTGTCGGCCATCGACTCCGCGCCGGCCAGCGCGCCGTGGGTGACGCCGGTGGCGATGAACCACCCGTGGCCGAAGCCCTGCCCCGGAGCGACGTCCTTGTAGACGATGGGCAACTGACGGATGACCTCCTTGGCCACCCCCAGGCTCACGGCGTAGACGAGGTAGTGGTCCCACAGGGCCAGGGCCGGAGGCGCCGCCTCGCGGAGGCGCGAGAAGTCGGTGAGGAAGTGGCGGAAGCCCCGCCAGAGCCAGTACTGGTCACAGCCCTCCTGGCTCCGGCGCGAGACGAAGAAGGTCAGGGTGAGCAGCCCGACGCCCCCGACAACCATGGCGATGCCGCTGACAAAGGCCTTGGCGAAGAAAGCCCCCACGCCCAGGCCCATCAAGGCGATGCCGGAGAGCGCCGAGATTGCCTGCCCCTTCTGGCTGGCCTGATCGAAGAACCCCAGGGTCTTGGCTCGGTCCTTGACTTCTTTCTGCCAAGCCCGGTAGAAGGCCTGGAAGGCCGTCGGGTTCCGCTTGGCGTAGCCCTCGATTTCCGAGAAGAGCACCGCCGGGCCGGTCGTCACCTCCGGGGCCGTGGCGGATAGGCTGACCGGGACCTGCGACCTGAGGAGAAAATCGAAAACAGCCCGCTCATGGGGCTTGAGTTCATCCCTGGCCGGGCGGCTCGCCCGCTCCCAGATGCGGTACGTCCGCTCGACCCCGCCGCCGAAGCCCAGGAAGGTCGCCTTCTCCGTCCGGGCCTCCTCGATGACGAGCCAACCCCGCCTGGCCAGGTCGAGGATGGTGGCCACGAAGTCGGCCGCGGTCGGGCTGCCGAAGTGCCAGAGCACGCCCAGTTCGGCGGGGGAGTAGTCTCCGGGGAGTTCGCGGAAGTAGTCGGGCTTCTGCGCCGGGCGGCGCTCAAAACCGTAGCGGGCCATGAGCAGCCAGCCGAAACCGAAAGCCGCCAGGAGAAGCACGGGGGCGAGGTAGACGTCAAAGCGCATGGCCGCCCGCTTGAGGTTGGCGGCTCTGGACCACTTGGCCTCCTCGGCCAGGATGCCGGGGAGACCGTCGCGGCCGCTCCATTTGCCCGAAGCCAGGACGAGCTGGACGGGGAAGGTCACCCGGGCCTCGACGAAGGTCTCGGAGGGAACGTTGACCACCTCGGCCCGGACGAGCGTGGGGCTTACCTTCTCGATGGTGCCCTGGAGGGGCGCGTGAAGCCACACCTTGACCTCGTCCTGGGTCGCCCCCGCCGGCAGGTTGATGTCCACGGTCACCTTCGCGGAGCCGACGCTCCACCCGGGACCGACGAACTTCCAGTAGAGTTCGGCCACGTCGTTGTGGACGACGACCGGGCCCAAGACCACGTACTCCGTCGTGAGGGTCCGGAGCCCGCTCCCGGCGGCGAACCCGATCCGGATGGTGATGCGGTCGGCGGTCTTGTGGACCGAGAAGGCCCCGGGTAGCTCGCCGGCGTCGCCCGAGGTCACCTCCTGGAACGGCTGCTGCCCCTCGCGGACGGTCACGTCGATGATGTCATCGCACTGCTCGAGCGGTATCCATTGCTCAAACCAGTGGAAGTTGCCGGGGAAAGCGAAGGTCCGGGTCTCGCTCACGGCCATCGACCCGTCCGGGCGGACCGTGGCGACGATGGCCACCTCGCGGATGGACCAGTCGGCCGCGGCGGCCGGCACGGAAACGGCCGTCGAGCCGGCCAAGATGACGAAGCCGACGAACAGAATGAAACCGACGGCGATGGCCGTGGACAGACGCTGGCGGAGGCGAGTCACAGAAGGTCCCCCTGTCGGGTTGGCGTCGTTCGACCCTGTTGGTGTTGGGGCGTCGAATCCTGTACAGGCCAATTATAGCAGGGGACGGCTCGCCTAGAAGGTTATCTTCCGTCGCCGGAAGTGGATGCCCAGGAGCAGGCCGACGGCGACGCAGTTGGTCAGGAGGGCGCTGCCCCCGCTGGAGATGAACGGGAGGGGAATGCCGGCGATAGGCATGATGCCTACGGTCATGCCGATGTTGACGACGACGTGGAAGGCGAGCATCGACACCACCCCCGCGGCGACGAGGGTCCCGAAGGCATCCTTGGCTTCGGCCGCGATGCGGATGCCGCGCCAGATGATGATGAAGAACAGGGACAAAAGGACGAGGGCGCCGAGAAAGCCGAACGACTCACCGGCCACGGCAAAGACGAAGTCCGTGTGCTGCATCGGGAGGAACTTGAGGCGTCCCTGGGTCGCGCTGAAGAGCCCCTTCCCGATGAGCCCCCCCGAGCCGATGGCCACGAGCGCCTGTTTGATGTGGTACCCGGCCCCCAGGGGATCGATGTTCGCGTTGGTGAAGACGATGAGCCGGTTGAGCTGGTACTCCTTGAGCGGGATCCAGACTCCCCACCGGAGATGGAGGACGACCCAGGCCACGACGGCTGCGAGGGCGCTGCCGTACGCGGTGAGCAAGTGCTTCCAGGCCGCGCCGGCGATGAAGAGCATCCCGAGGAGGATGCCCGAGAAGACCAGGGAGGTCCCCAGGTCCGGTTGGGCCAGGATGATGAGGGCGGGAACACCCACGTGCAGGAAGGGCAGAAAGAGGTCGATCCAACGTTGGAGCCGGTCGGGCCGGCGGCTGAGGTGGGCCGCCAGGGTCAGGATGATGGCCACCTTGGCGAACTCCGACGGCTGGATGGACAGGGAACCGATGTAGAACCACCGCTGGGCGCCCATGGACGAAGAGCCGGCCACGATGACCAGAGCCAGGAGACCGATGTTCCCGGCGTAGATGAACTTCGCCCAGCGAGCGAAGGAGCGGTAGTCGATGAACATGGCGCCAAACATGGCCACCAGACCGACGCCCGCGTAGAGGGCCTGACGTTTCGTGTAGAACCAGGGGTCCCCGCCGACGGGCATGTTGACCGTGGCCCCGGCCTGGATGAGCACACCCAGGACCAAGAGGAGGACCGTGGCGACCAGCAGCGTGAAATCGGTGTCTCTCAGGAGGCGGCGGTAGAACATGTTTAGGTGATTCTTCTGAGGCTCCTCACGGGGATGCGAGCCAGGACCACGCTCTGGCAGTCGACACGAGCAATCCTGACCTCGGCCTTTTCGGCCTCGACCTCGCCGTAGCGCGCGACCACACCGATGAGGTCTTTCTTAAGCTTCTCCAGGAGGCCGCGATTCGCCTCCGCCCGGTCGTGCACTAGCAGGATTTTCAAGCGCTCCCGGGCCACGTCCTTGCTCGGGGCGCCCAGGCTCAATCCCTGGCTCATGGCCACAAACCATCACCCTTTACCCCGAACTGAGCCTCATCATCCTCGAGAGACGAGCCAGGATACCGC
>CALMHV010000381.1 GCA_937863905.1 uncultured Bacillota bacterium | reverse complement strand
CCCGACTAGAACTCGCTGGGCAGTTCCTTGATCTGGCTCAGGTTGAACACGGGCCCGTCCACGCACACGTACTTATCCCCTATGTTACAACGCCCACACTTGCCGACGCCACACTGCATCTTCAGCTCCAGGGTCGTGAAGGTCTGCTCATCTGTGAACCCCAGCTTGGGCAACACCTGAAGAACGAACTTGATCATGATCGGCGGCCCGCAGGTTATGGCGATGGTGTCCTTGGGCGAAGGCTTGAGCTGCTCGACGAAGGCCGGCACGAACCCCACCGCGCCCTTCCAGGTCCCGGCCTCGTCGGCCCGGTCCACGGTGAGCGAGACGGTCGTGTCCCTTTCCTTGGTCCAGCGGTCGAAGATGTCCGACTTGAAGCACAGATCGCCCGGCGAACGGGCGCCGTAGATGATGTCGATATGCTTGAACCAGTCGCGGTGAGCCAGGCAATAGTCGATGAGGCACCGCACCGGGGCCAGAGCAAAGCCGCCGGCGATGAAGACCAGGTTCTTGCCCTTCCAATCCTCCACCGGGAAGACGTTCCCGTAGGGGCCCCGGAGGCCGACCTTGTCGCCGATCTGGGCGTCATGGAGAGCCCCTGTCACGCGGCCGGCCCGCTTGATGCAGAGCTCGAGCGGCCAGCCGCGAGTCGGGGAGGAGGTGATGGAGATCATGACCTCGCCGACGCCGAACAGAGAAATCATGGCGCACTGCCCGGGCAGGTGCTTGAAGGCGCCCTCCGGGTTGTCGACCTGGACCTTGAAAGTCTTCGTGTCCCCGTTGGCCGTTTCGTCCCGGATCTCGAGGATGGTCGCTACTTCGGGCACCAAGAGCTTGCGCGCGCTTTCGCTCACGGTTGCAGCCCCCTAACATCGCTGACTACCAGCGGCAGGTGCAGGCCCACGGGGCAGCTCTCCACACACCGGCCGCAGCCCACGCAGAGGTACTCGCCGCACCGGTTGTGGTGGTAGTTGAGCTTGTGCAGGAACCTCTGCCGGGTGCGGTTCTTCTTCGCCGGGCGCGGGTCGTGCCCGCCGGCCATCAACATGAACTGCGGGGACTTGCAGAAGTCCCAGTAGCGGAAGCGCACACCCTGGCCCCCCGCACCCGTGTCGGCGACCCCGAAGCAATAGCAGGTCGGGCAGACGAAGGTGCAGGTCGCGCAGGAGAGGCAGCGGCTGGAGACCTTCTCCCAGTAGGCACTCTCGAACAGGCTTTCGAGCTTGTCGGCCACGTCGACCTTGCCAAGCTTCTTGCCCAGAGGCGTGGCCAAGCCACGAAAGGCGGCCACTATCTTCTCGAGCTTGTCGGCCTCGCCGGCGGGCAGGTCGGAAACCCCGGCCGCTTTGGCGGCGGCTCCGCCGAGAAAGGCCTCACCACGTTCGGTGTAGGCGATAGCGTAGTAGGCGTCGCCCTCGGCCACCGAGCCGGGGCCGCTCCGTCCGTAGAGGACCACATCGGCGCCGCGGACGGCGCCCGGACTCAAATCGAACGATGTGCAGAAGCAGGCCTTGGCCGGAGCGGCGCAAGCGATGGCCACGACGGTCGTCCGGTCGCGCCTGGCCTGGTACTGCTCGTCCGTGAACTCGCCGGTCAGGTAGACCTTGCCGACGAGGTCGATGGCCGCGGCGTCACAGGGACGCACGCCGAAGAGCACCGCCGGACGGTCCTCGGCCGCCGGCTTGATGTCGAGAGTCTTGCCGCCGCTGCCGTCCTGGACCGCGCTGTAGGTCAGCATCGGCTCGGTCTGAGGCATCACGCCGCCCTTGGGCGAGTTGACGGTGTGGACGGCCGCGAGGTCGAGTTGGCCGACCTCTCCCGCCCCAATCCAGCGGAAGAGAGGCTTGCCGTCGACCGTCACGGGCGCCATCACATTGTTGTCGGCGGCCAGGGCGGTAAGCCACGCTCCGAGGCCGGCCTTCTTGACCAGCCGGGTAGCTTTCGGTACCGGGCTCTGTGCCATTCCCCAAACCTCCTTCGCCCTTAGTGAGCGGCCTCGAGGTCCGCATCGCCCTCGGTCCACTGGCCGAGGGGCTCCACGTCCGCTGGAACGTGCGGGCGCTGGACCCCGAAGAGTTCAGTGATGTCCTTCATGAGCTTATCGTTGAGTTCCATGAGCGGCACGCCGACCGAGCAGACCCGCTCGCACTCGCCGCAGCGGATGCACCGTCCGGCCACGTCGAAGGCCCGGATGAAGTGGTACATGAGCTGCTCGGACGGGACCGTGGCCTTGCCGAGCCAGAGAGGCTCCCACTGGTCGAGCGAGCACTCCCGGCAACTGCAGGCCGGGCAGACGTTCCGGCAGGCAAAGCAGCGGATGCACTTCTCGTAGAGCGTCTTGAAGTGCGCCGCGCGTTCGGCCGGGCTCATCTTCTCGATCTCTTCGACCCTCGGGTACTGCTGAGGCCCGGCCTCCTCCGGGACCTTCTCCCCGAGGACGACGTCCGCGACGACCGGGTTCGGCGCGTCGCACCAGCCGCAGCGCTTGAGGAAGAGTCCGGGCTCGGCCTTCCCGCCCTCGAGCGCGGCCTGGCGGGCCTCGTCCGGCAGGGCCAAGACCTTGTCCGGGTCGAGCAACCCGGTGCACGGGATGCCGACGACGAAGAGCCGCTCCCGCGGGAACCGGCGGTCCTTGAGCAGACGGTCCAGAGCCAGGGACCCGCAGCCGTTCACGACGATGCCGACCTTCTCCTCGCCGGTCAGCCTGTCGAGCAGGTACTTGGCCAGGTTGAAGGCCACGAGCGGGTTCCAGACCAGCCGCTTCGCCTCTTCCGGCGTCGTGGCGAAGAAGGGGACCGGCAGACCGTCCCAACCCTCCTCGTGGCCGAGGAAGACGGTCACGGTGCCCTCGCTGAGAAGCTTCGCGGCCTGGGTCCGCAGGGCGGCCTCGGCCTCCTTCATCTTCTTCGGGTCAAGCGCAAGACTCTTGGGCACTCTCTGTCCCTCCCGCCTACAGCAGACTGGGAAGCTTCGGGCTGGGGCCGAGGGCCTTCACCCGCTCGGCCATCGACCGCACGACCTCGGCCCACTTCTGGCCTTCCGAGGCCGAGACCCAGTGGGTCTCAAAACGCGCCGGCTCGATGCCGAGGTACTCGAGATACCGCTTGAGCAGCAGGAGACGCCGCCGCGCGAAAAAGTTGCCGGTCGAGTAGTGACAGTCGTTCGGGTGGCAGCCCGAGACGAGCACCCCGTCCGCCCCGCGCTGGAAGGCGCGCAGGATGAACCTGGGGTTCACCCGGCCCGAGCACGGGACCCGGATGATGCGGACGTTGGTCGGCTGGACCATCCGCCCCGTGCCGGCCGAGTCCGCCCCGGCGTACGAGCACCAGTTACAGAGGAAGCCGACGATGACCGGCTCCTGGCTTGTGGCCATTGCCTAAGCCCTCCCTCTCTATTCGGCCGCGCACGCCGGGCGACTCGCGCCCAGGAGTTCGTCAACCTCGGCCAACAGTTGGTCGTTCGTGAAGCCGGAGATATTCATGGCCCCGTCACGGCAGGCCACGGTGCAGGCGCCGCAACCCTGGCAGAGACCGGAGTTCACCGCGGCCACCTCGCGCGAGACTACTTTGCCTTGGATCTTCTCCGTGATGGTCTTAGCCTCGATGGCCTGGTAGGGGCAGATAGGCTTGCACCACAGGCAGCCCGAGCACAGGGCCTCGCTGACCCTGGCGATCATCGGTTCGGTCGCCATCTGCTCGTGAGAGAGCAGGCCGATGACCTTGGACGCGGCCGCGCTGGCCTGGGCCACCGTGTCCGGGATATCCTTCGGTCCCTGGCACACGCCGGCCAGGAAGATGCCGGCGGTGTTCGTCTCCACCGGACGCAGCTTCGGGTGGGCTTCGTTGAGGAAGCCGTACCCGTCGTAGGAGATGCTCATGGTCTGGGCGATCTTGGCCGCGTCGTTCCTGGCCAGCATGGCCGGGGCCAGAACGACCATCTCCACCTCGACCTCGATGGGCCGCCCGAGGAGGGTGTCCTCGGCCTTCAGGACCAGCTTACCGTTCCGGCTAAAGATCTTGGACGGCCGGCCGCGGATGAACTCGACCCCGTAGTCGACGGCGGCCCGCTTGTAGAACTCCTCGTAGCTCTTGCCGGGCGTCCGGATGTCCATGTAGAACACGTAGGCCCGCCCGTCCTTGACCTTGTCGCGGAACTGGATGGCGTGCTTGATGGAATACATGCAGCAGGCGCGGGAGCAATAGGTGGTTCCCTTCTGCTCGTCGCGCGAACCGACGCAGAGGACGAAGGCCACGCTCTTCGGGATTTCGTGGTCCGAGGGCTTCTTTATCTTGCCGTCGGTCGGGCCCGAGGCGTTCACGAGGCGCTCGAACTGAAGCGAGTTGATGACGTCCGGGTAGAGCCCGTAGCCGTACTCGCCGTATTTCTCGACCTTGAAGAGGTCGAAACCCGTGGCCGTGACGATGGCCCCGACCTTGACCTCGATGAGACTGTCCTCCTGGTCGAAGCGGATGGCCTTGGCCTCGCAGAACCTCTCGCAGATCTTGCACTTCCCGGTCTTGAAGAAGGTGCAGTTGGCCCTGTCCATGACCGGCCTGTTCGGGACGGCCTGCGGGAACGGGGAGTAGATGGCCTTCCGCATCCCCATGCCCTCGTCGAACTCGCTCGGGACCTTCACCGGGCACTTGCTCTGGCAGACACCGCAGCCGGTGCACAGGGTCTCGTCGACGCCCCGGGCCTTCCGCCGGATGGTCACGGTGAAGTTCCCGATGTACCCCGCGACCTTCTCAAGCTCGGACCAGGTGTAGAGGGTGATGTTCGGGTGCTTCGCCGCGTCGACCATCTTAGGCGTCAGGATGCACTGCGAGCAGTCCAGGGTCGGGAAGGTCTTGTCCAACTGAGCCATGCGCCCGCCGATGGTCGGCTCGCGCTCCAGCAGGATGACCTCGTGCCCGGCGTCGGCGATGTCGAGGGCCGCCTGGATGCCGGCGATGCCGGCACCGATGACCAGAGCCCTCTTCTCGATGGTGATGCTCCCGCGCGTCAGAGCCTCGTTGCGCAGGGCCTTGGCCACCGCCATGCGCACCAGGTCGAAGGCCTTGGGCGTAGCGGTCTCCTTGTCGGTATGAATCCAGGAGCAGTGCTCCCGGACGTTGGCCATCTCGAAGAAGTACGGGTTGAGCCCGGCGCTCTCGACGGTGCGCCGGAAGGTCGCCTCGTGGAGGCGCGGCGAGCAGGAGGCCACGACCACCCGATCGAGTCGCTGGTCCTTGATGGCCTTGACGATGGCGGCCTGTCCGGGTTCGGAGCAGGTATACTTGTTCTCCTCGACGTGGACGACGCCCGGCAGCCGGCGGGCCTGCTCGGCCACCTTGCCGACGTCCACGGTGCCGGCGATGTTCGACCCGCACCAGCAGAGAAATACCCCGACTCTCTTCATCTGGGCGATCTCTCCTTACTCCGCAAAATCGTCACGCCAGCTTCTTCTGTCTCAGGAGCGCCAGCGAGTTGGTCAAGTGCTTACCCAGGCCGAGCCGGCCCGGGGCCACACCAAGGGCTAAAGCCACGAGTTCGGTGATGTAGTAGATGGGCAGGCCGAACGCCTCGCCGAGTTTAGCCGCGGCCGTTCCCTGCCGGCCGTCCAGGTTCGTCTGGCACAGCGGACAGGCCACGGCGATGGCCTCGGCGCCCGCGTGTTTGGCCTGCTGCACGATGCGTCCCGAGAGCTCCACGACGAGGTCGACGCGGCTGATACCCAGGCTCGCCCCGCAGCACTCCGTCTTGCCCGGGAAGTCCACGGGCGTGGCGCCCACGCTCGCCAGAATCTTGTCCATGCTGGTCGGCCGCTCGGCGTCGTCGAAATGGGTCACCTTGGACGGCCGGACGAGGAGGCAGCCGTAGTACGGCGCCACCTTGAGGTCCGTGAGGGGGCGCTTCAGACCGGCGGCGATGGTCTCCGTGACCTTCGGCTCCGCCAGGAACTCCAGGACGTTCAGAATCCGGGGAGCGGGGCCGAGCTTGCGGCCGATGGCCTTCTCGAACCGGGCGACCAGGTCGGGCCGGCGATGCGCCTCTTCTTTGGCGGTCATGAGCCGTCCGTAACACGCGGCACAGGGAGCCAGGATGTCGAGCCCCGACTCCTCGGCCTGGAGCAGAACGCGGGCCGGGAGAGCGAAGGCCAGGAACGGGTCGGTGGCGTGCGCCGACGTCGCCCCGCAGCAGTTCCAGTCGGGAACCTCGACAAGCTCCACACCGGCGGCCTGAGCCACGGCTCGCACCGAGACGTTGTACTCGCGCGCGGTGGAGTGGAGACTGCAGCCTGGATAGTAGGAGTACCGCACAGACTGGCCGCTCACAGCTTGTCCCCTCCCTTTTCGGCGCCCCTGGCGGACTCGCGGAAGAGAGCCGCGATCTCGGCGCGCCCCTTGGTGATCTCGGGGAGGATGGCCATCTTGTTCTTGGCCAGCATCTTCGCGCCAAGCGGCAGGTCTTCCGTCAGCCGCATCGTTCCGAGCTTGTACTCGACAAACAGCATGAGTTCGTGCGACCGCCCGAAACGCTTCACGCCGTTCAGGAAGGACCGGTGGAAGACGCCGACGTTGCGGTCGCCCGGCCGGAAGCCTCTGCGGCGAGCCATGAAGCGCAGGGCATCCATCACCCCGGCGATGTCGATGTCCCGCGGGCACCTCGAGGTGCACGTGTAGCAGGTGGCGCAGACCCAGATGGTGTTCGAGGCCAGGGCCTCGTCGGCCAACCCCATCTGGACCAAGCGCATGATCTGCCGCGGCTGATAGTCCATGGCGAAAGACAGGGGGCACCCACCGGAGCACTTGCCACACTGGTAGCAGGCTGCGACGTGGGTGGCGGCCATGGCATCGACTTCGCCCAGAAAGACCCTCTTCTCGGGCCCCCCGCTCACCAGGAGCGGGGACTTGAGGTTGGGCATGAGGTTCTCTACCTCCCAAGGCGACCCAAATTGACGCGCAAATCCGAACCGTGCCGCGATATGTTAGAACCGCTCATTGTCTCTCTTGCTTAGTCGCGTTTTCGCGATATTTCTTCGGTTTCCCGGTATTTCCTCCCCGAGAGCGGTCCGTACCTGGTCAGTATCCAGCCTCAATTAAACCGCTTCAGGGCCGGCGGTTCAAGGGTCGAAATGTGGCAGATAGCGGGGACGCCGCGTTCAGCGGGACGGTACGCGGGACGCGCCGCGCCGCAACTGGTCTTGCCTCACCCGGTCGGCCCAGGCGGCAATGCGGCGCAGGCGGTGGCTGACACCGGACTTGCTGATGGGTGGGTCGAGGGACGCGGCCAACTCCGCGAGATTGGCGTCGGGCTGGGCCAGCCGCGCTTCGGCGAGGGCTCTCAGAGCCGGCGGCAGGTTCAGCAGCCCGATGGTTTTCGCGATCAATTCGATGTCGTCGATGTGGCGCATGGCCGCGTTGACCGTGCGTTCGACGTTGGCTGTCTCGTAGTTGACCTGCCGGGTGACCCGGTTTCTCATGTCTCGCTGCACCAGCGTGTTCTCAAGTTCAAGCAGCGAGCCGTGGGCCCCGATGCTCCGAAGCCAGTCGGCGATCTGGGTGGAATCCTTCATGTAGGTCACCCAGCCCCGCTGCCAACGGCCGACCCGCGTGCCGCGCAAGCCGAGAGCGTCGAGGACCTTCCGCACCCGCCCGGCCTGGCTCTCGCTCGGCGTCTTGACCTCCCAGTGGTAGCCGTGGCCCGTGGTGCTGAGGAACCCCCGGGCCAGGAAGCAGCCGCGGAGGTAGCTCCGCCGGCAGCAACGCGTTCGCGGGAGGATGTCGGCGGCGGGGGCCATCGCCGCCGTCTGGGTCCTGACGGCGACGACGACGTAGCCCCCGTTGGGCCGGCGGGCGACCTTCACCCGCTCGGCTCCGGCGTCGCGGAGGAGGGCGTAGAGCCGCCGGGCGACCGGCCCGTAGTCGGCCGCGACGCGGAGGCGCGGGGACTGTTCCTGGCCCCAGCACTCGAGGAAACCGCGCCTCTCCCAATCCCGGCAGCAGGCCTTGTCGGAGGGAGCCACAGAGAGTTCCGACTTCACGTCCTCGGCGAGGCTCACCGGGTCCGACGACCTCCCCCCCGGCGATCGGCCGACGGCGGCAGCCGACCTATCATCCGAAGAATGGCGTGGGCCAGGCGGTCAGGGTCATGGCGGACCAGCCCGCCGGCCTCTCCGCCGTCCAGGGCCGGGGTGTCCAGCAAGCGGGCGCGGAGCACCCTCATTCCCTGTCGCTCCAAAAGACCCGGAGGAGCGGCCACGACGGCGGCGCCGTCGTTCTCGTACTTCCGTTTGAGATCGATGGGTATCCGCTCGGCGTTCACGATGGCCCAGTTTACCCCTCCGCCGACAAGGTCCTTCACGACGTCGAGGTGCTGGGTGGCGCTGTAGCCCGTGGTCTCGCCGGGCTGGGTCATGACGTTCACGACCAGGGCCACGGGCACGCCCCTGGACGCGACGCGGGAGACGGCCCGCCGGATGCCCGGCACGAGCAGGTTCGGGACGATGCTGGTGAAGAGACTCCCCGGCCCCAGGATGACGGCGTCGGCCGACTCGATGGCCCGCACCGCGGCCGGGAGGGCCTTCGGTTCGGAGGGCCGCAGTCTCACGCGCCGGATGCTCGTCTCGCGGGCCTGGGCAACGATGGCCGTCTCGCCGGAGACCACGCGGCCGTCGGCCAGTTCGGCCTCGAGGAAGACGTTGTCGAGGGTCGAGGGCAGGACCGTTCCGCGCACCTTGAGGACGCGGCTCGACTCCATCACCGCCGCCTCGAAGTCCCCGGTCACCTCGGTCATCGCGGCGATGAAGAGGTTGCCGAACGTGTGCCCGGCCAGGCCGGCGCCGCGGTTGAAACGGTGCTGGAAAAGGCTCTCCATCAGCGGCTCCGTGTCGGCCAGGGCCACCAGGCAGTTGCGGATGTCGCCCGGGGGCAGGATGCCGAGTTCCTCGCGCAGCCGTCCCGAGGAACCGCCGTCGTCGGCGACGGTGACGATAGCGGTGAGGTTGGCGGTGTAGTTCTTCAGGCCGCGAAGAACGACGGGCAGGCCCGTCCCGCCCCCGATGGCCACGATGCGGGGGCCGCGCTCAAGCTGCTTCTTCTGGTACCAAGCCTGAAGCCTTCGGCCGACGGGATCGCGGCTCCGGAATTTCCATCTCAGGAAGGGGCTCATCGGCCACTCCTCAACCCTGGCTG